>CAYYVO010000151.1:1445-5629 GCA_964475175.1 uncultured Dehalococcoidaceae bacterium
AGGGACTGGAGCCGCGCGGTGTGCCGCGCTCCCTGAAAGGCACCGCCCTGCCCTTCCGCTATAACAAAATTGACGAGTTGAAAGCCATCGTCTCCCGTTATAAAGGCGAAATCGGCGCCATTGTCATGGAGCCGCTCAGAAACTACGAGCCGGAACCGGGCTTCCTGGAACAAGTCAGGGAAATCGCTACCAGCAATAACGCGGTGCTGATTTTCGACGAGGTATCCTCGGGGTGGCGCCTGACCACCGGGGGTGCACATCTGATATATAAGGTAACGCCGGATATCGCCGTCTTTGCCAAGGCGATAAGCAATGGCTATCCCATGGCTGCCGTCATCGGCACCAGCGCCGTCATGCAGGCGGCCCAGGACAGTTTCATCAGCAGCACCTCCTGGACGGAAAAGACAGGCCCCGCGGCTGCCCTAGCGACCATCAAGAAACACCGGCGTCATGATGTGGCGCAGCATTTGATTAAAGTGGGCCGGCGTATCCAGGACGAATGGAAGGCTGCAGCCGACCGATGCGGATTGAAAATCACCGTTAGCGGCATTCCGCCGCTGGGGCATTTTACCTTCGACTATCAGAACGGCGAAGCGGTCAGGACGCTGTTTACCCAGGAGATGCTTAAAAAGGGCTTCCTGGCAACTAACGCTTTTTACGCGTCCTATGCCCACCAGGACAACCACGTTGAAGCCTATTCGCAGACCGTTAACGAGACCTTTGCCTTAATCGCCCGAGCGATTGAAAAAGGCGAGGTGGAGAAACTGTTGAAAGGCCCGGTGGCTCAGTCCGGGTTCCAGCGTCTGACGTAAATATACCGGGGGAATACAGATATGGAAGCCCTGAACACACCGGTTATCCGCACCGACGGCAGTACGCAGATTGGCATGGGGCATATCATGCGCTGCCTGGCGTTGGCCCAGGGTTTGGAGAAAACGTCTGTCCGACCGGTCTTTATCATCCGCGATTATGACCAGAGTATAAGCGAACTAATTCGACGTCACGGTTTCGGCGTGGAGATGTTGCCGGGCGGTTGCAGTTGGACTGATGACCTGCGACTCGTTATGGAATATGCCGACAGGTTTAGTGCCAGGCTGATTATTACCGACCTCGGCCATGCCGGCGCGCTGGTAAAACAGGAAGAATATTATAAATACCTGCTGGGATTGAAAGATGCAGGCAAATTCCTGGTAACTATCGACGATATTATTAAAATGAGCTTTCCGTCCCATATCGTTATAAATCCCCATTACGGGGCGGATAAATTCGGGTATAATAAAAGCGGCGGCACCCGGTATCTCCTGGGTCCGGCTTATTTCATCTTCAGGCCGGAGTTTATCGCCGCTGCCGGCGCAAACCGGGAGATAAAAAAAGACGCCAAGAACGTTCTGGTCGTCATGGGCGGCAGCGACCCCCTAGACTTTACAGAGAAGGTTGCAAAAGCCCTCGTGAAATCGGGCAGGACCCGCGGCTTAAACCTGCGTATCGTCACGGGTATGGACAGTGCAGTGGAGAAAACACTAAAGCTGGAAGCGATACTTAAAGATTACACCGGAACCTACGAGCTTATTCCCGGCAGCGATAATATGGCTGAGCTGATGGTGTGGTCGGACATAACCATCACCGGCGCCGGTCTCACCAAGTATGAGGCCGCCGTTACGGGGACGCCCTGCATCATTATCCCCCAGTACGATTATCTGGTAGAATTAGCAAAGCAGTATGAAAAGACCGGGGCTGTTTTAAACCTCGGCTCCGGCGATAAAATAACGGAGGAGGCTATCGGCGGGGCGGCAGCCAGGCTGTTGGATGACGCCGCCTTACGCTCCGAAATGAGCCGCAAAGGTCGGGAACTGGTCGACGGCAGGGGCATCGAAAGGATACTATCGGAGATTCCCGAAGAGGTCTGGTCATGAAGGAAAGGGGAAAAATCGGTCAGAGATGGGTAGGAGAAGGCGAGCCGACTTTTATTATTGCCGAAGCTGGAGCCAACCACGACAGAAAGCTGAGCCAGGCAAAACAGTTGATAGATGTGGCCGTTGCCGCCGGCGCCGACGCCGTAAAATTCCAGGTATACAGCGCCGAGACTCTCTACTCGCGTAAGACGCCGCAGTTTTCCTATCTCAAGGAAACCGAGGGGAAAAAGAGCACCTATGATATCCTCAAGGACATCGAGTTGCCCCGCGAATGGCTGGGGGAACTGGCCGGGTACTGCCGCGAACACGGTGTCATATTCCTGGCGACGCCGTTCGACCGTGAAGCGGTAGACCAGCTCAATGATGTGGGCGTTCCCGCCTATAAGTGGGCTTCCTTCGAAATCGTCGACCTGCCTCTCCTCGGTTACGCCGCCTCCAAAGGCAAGCCGATGCTCCTTGCAACCGGCATGTGCAACACGGATGATATCCAGGATGCCATCGATAATGTCCACGCCGCGGGGAACGAAGATATCGTCCTGCTCCAGTGCACCTCCCTGTACCCGACACAGTTAGAGCAGGTCAACCTGCGCATGATGGATACTCTGAAAGAGACATTTAACCTGCTGGTGGGACTTTCCGACCATTCGCCGGGCATTACCGTACCCATCGCGGCTGTCGCCAGGGGCGCCTGCGTTATCGAGAAACATTACACCCTGAGCAGAAAGCTCAAGGGCCCCGACCATCCTTTTGCCATCGAGCCGGATGAACTCAAGCAAATGGTGGCAGCCATACGTGACGTGGAAAAAAGCCTCGGCTCTCCCGTCAAGCAGATGATACCGGAAGAAGCAGAGATGGCGAAGCTGGGCAGGAGAAGCATCATCGCCCGGGTTGATATTCCCAGCGGCACGAAAATCAGCGCGGACATGCTCATTATCAAACGTCCGGGCTACGGCATACGTCCCAAGTTCCTGGATACCGTCATCGGCCGGGAGGCCCGGCAGGATATCGAGAAGGATGATATTATAACCTGGGAGATGGTATGAGTCCCCATGAAGAGCCGGTGAAAGTCCCGCCGCAGTTGTCCTTAAGACCGGCAGGAGAGAGAGATTGCGAGCTTCTGTGGCAGTGGCGTAACGAAGAAAGTACACGTCAGTGGTCATTTCATAGCGACTCTATTCCTTACGAAGAACATAAGAGATGGTTTTTAGGTAAATTGAAGAGCGCCGATAGCCTGATGCTTATTATCTCGGATAAAAGCCGGGGGGATATCGGGCAGGTGAGATTTAATATGAGCCCTGATGGCAGCGCCGAAGTGAATATCAGTATCAGTGCCGCAGAGAGGCACCGAGGTTACGGCAGCAACGCGCTGAGGCTCGCCTGCCGGTATGTTCAAAGGAAATTTAAAATAGTCAGGGTAATAGCTCATATAAAAGTTGGAAATGAAGCGTCAATTGCAGCCTTCGCCCGAGCTGGCTTTATACACAAAGGGCTGCTGGAGTTCAAAGGACACAACGCTGTTACAATGCTGTTGGGGCAGCCGTCGGAGTAGGACACTATTGCCGGGGCTTTTCAACTGATAAGGTGGCTTAAACTTTGAAGATATATCTGCTTGAAGTATACTCTCCCGATATCAAATTCGATGCGGACAGCCTTATTATCGCCCTGACGCCACTGGCCTGCTACCAAATGGACAGGGCTGGTATAGAGTACTCTATTATCGAGGATTATTATGACGAAATTGAGCTGACTGCCCGCGAGGATGACTATCACAAAATACAGCTTCAGTGGATACAGGGACTGGATTCATTTCTGCAGGAAACAATTAAAGAAGTTGAAGAGCTTGATTTAAAGCTGGGCACGATATACTACTACTATTTAAAAACCATGATCCTCGACCCTGTTTATCTCCGCAGCTATACCTTAAGGAAACTGTTCGAGGCGGTAAAGCCCTCCGCCGTGACGTTCGCATCACTTCCCACTAGTGAAGCATCCTTTAACTACACCTTATTCAACAGCGGCCGCAGTTATAACTCTCAGGTGGCAGAGGCTCTATGCCTAAAGAATGATATTCCATTGGAGACCATCGTTCTGGAGTCGGAGGTTCTAAAAAGTACGGGAGCCGTTGACCGCCGGGAAAGCATTGCCGCGAGGCTCAAGCTGGCGCTATCTAGGAACAGCCTGGCGAGAAGGGTGTACTTTTTCTATAAATACTGTAAAAATCGAGCCAATGCCGGTGAAGCTGGAAATACAAAGAAAAAGTTGACCATCTTT
>CAYYVO010000152.1:0-5581 GCA_964475175.1 uncultured Dehalococcoidaceae bacterium
CTTGGCGCCCTGCCCCCACTTCAGCTCAATGGTATTCAGGCCGTGCTTGTTGTGGACATACTCCGCGACGCCGAGCCGCGTATCCTCGACGTTCATCTGCACCAGGAGTTCACCATAGCCCTGGTGATAGCGCCGGTAGGTCTCGATGCGGCGGTCCATATCCGGAGCGGACACCACTTGACCATTCTTATCGCGTACCAGCTGGGGGTCGATGCCGCAGACGTTCTCACCGCAGACGAGGGTTACGCCGCTAATGGCCGCGCCGATGGCGAAATGCTCCCAGTTCTTGCGGGCAATCTCGGTGGAACCCAGAGCGCCGGTGAAGATGGGAATCTTCATCTTAACCTTGATGTCCCAGCCGTATTCGGTCTCGGTATTCACCAATGGGAACTGTGCTGTATCCGGGTTGCCTTCCACACCCTCGGGCAGTCCCCTGGCCCCCAGGGCGTACCCCTGTATGTTAAGATGCGAATAATCTACCGGGTAGTCCTTATCGCCTCCTGCTGTAATCTCCCCGAACGGTCCGGGATAAATCAGCTCCCTGCCGCGGAAGGTCGCTTTGAATACCTCGCAGTTTCCGGTACAGCCGTCAATACAGCGGGTGCAGAGTCCGCTCATCGGCGAAACGCTCCGGGAGCGATTGGCGGTACGGGTAGCATCATTGGCATTGGGGCGTTGTAAGTTCATGTTCTTCTAAATCTCCTTTCAGATTTTCATTTATAATTATGGATATCCCTGTCAAATCTGGTTTTTCTTTCCTTTTTACTTTGAAGTTTCCCAGAACCTGACCAGGTCACGGTAGTCATTCATAGCGTCACGGAATTTAACCAGTTTTTGGTATTCCATGACAGTGCTCATGGCCATATTATCAGCCCCGATACCGGCTTCCTCGGCGGCCGCTACAGGATTCAGCCCCCCGAGCAGCACTATGCCTATCTTGTTAAGGCCTACCGGCGTCTCGCATACCGGCTCGCTGGTCTCCCCCATGATGATAATCCCCTGGAATCCTGCATCCCCCATGGCTTTGATAACCTCTTCCGCTACAGGACGGCAAATCGATGGTATTTCACGGAAATTCGCCAGCACTTCGCCGTCGCCGCCGACTATCACATTTTGGACAGATGTCATCCTTGCTTTAATGAAAATGGCGGACGGGTCTATCGAGCACCCGGTGTAGTCGATAAGTTCCACGAAACGGCGTGCCTGCCGGTTATGCATCTGCAACGTCCCCCCGAAGCGGGAGTCCATCGGCACGCCCGCCTTGAGCAATACGCCATTGAAAACCACACTGCAGACGGTTGCCAGTCCCATTTTATCCTGTGGAACCGTTATCTCTCCAAGTCTTTCGCCTTCGGAGGCTAACGCCACCAGCTCGCTGGCACACAAACCGGCTTCAAAAGCGGGCCTCATGGCTTTCAGGGCACGCTCGAATTTATCTCTGGGAAAGAAAGAAACGTTTACCGGAACCGTACCCTCACGCTTTGTAAAGTCGAAATCGGTGCGGAAAGATAGCGTCTCTATCCTCGAAATAGCGAAACCGATTTTGTCCTTAACCAGCGCCGACTTTACTTCATTCAAACCTTTATCGGTAAGAATTCTCCCGTTTCTGCGCCCGACGAGGTAGGTAAGACCGCGTTCATCCATGAGCCTGAGATGGTAGCGTACCGCCCTTTCTCCGAGTTCAACACCGTGCCCTTTGAGGTGCTGGGCGATAACTCTGGCACCGAGAGGTTCCGGTGAATCACTGAGGATCCTCATGATGGCTATTTCTTTTCTCTCGACGCTTTGTGATTCAAAAGCCATGATGTTATATAAGGTAATAGGAAACCGTTTTCCGTATTTTTTTAATTCTATTATTTTTCCTTATATATTGTCAACTCCCCGTTGATATCAAAAGGGAGCCGGGTATACGAAAAATCCCCTTAAAAAAATCATAACGTCAGATGTCCAATAACTAACTACTTAAGATACGATATCAGTCGTATTATGTTGACTTTTGTCCACACATTATCTATAATTTTATATTCATAAGTAACTGTTAATATAAAGTCTTGCTTGCAACAGCGTGTGGAGGTTATAATGAAAGAACTCAAGGAGAAAGTCAGGGAGTTACGCAGGAAGAAGGAATGGGCGCAGGAAGACATGGCTAGAGAAATGGGGGTCAGTCTTTCGACCGTTCAGCGCTGGGAAACCCGGGGTGGCAACCCTACCCGACTTGCCCGCAGGGAGCTTTCCAGACTTTTTCAGGAGGCCGGTATTAGCACTGATGATTGATAGAGGAGAAAATGCCTGAGTCATCGAAGCCCAGAATTATTGCTGGAATCCCGGCTTACAATGAGGAAAAGTACATCGGTACCGTGGTGCTCAATACACGGCAGTACGTTGACGAGGTAGTTGTCGTCGATGATGGGAGTTCCGATGATACCTCGGAAGTAGCCAGGCTCGCCGGCGCCGATGTCATACGGCACCCGCATAACCGCGGTTACGGGGCCGCCATCAAGCGCATCCTTTCTGAGGCTAGGAAAAGAGACCCGGATATCCTGGTAATACTCGACGCCGATGCCCAGCATAATCCCAAAGAAATACCGGAAATGCTCGTTCCAATTAAAGACGGCTTTGATTTAGTCATTGGTTCCAGGGAACAGCAATCGGCCGGGATACCAATGTACCGAAAAATTGGACAACGGATTATCCTGCGGTCCGTAAATGTCCTTTCCAAAGAACGCTTAACCGATTCCGAATGCGGTTTCAGGGCCTTTTCGCGAAAAGCTATAGCTTCACTCAGGCCGAAGGAAGATGGTATGGCTGTATCCGCTGAAACCGTGGCCGAGGCAGCCCGGCGGAACCTCAAAGTAACTCAAGTACCGGTTTCAGTACAATACACGCGAGATGGCTCTACCCTTCACCCAATTGCCCACGGTCTGAGCATTATTACCCGGGTACTTGTCTGGATTTCCGAGAGGAAACCTCTCTTTTTCTTCGGCCTGGGAGGTGCCCTGCTTATCGCTCTCGGACTTGTTGCCGGTGTTTTTACTTTCAGTTTATATTCCAAGAGCGGCGTGGTATCAATCGCATGGACACTGGTGTCGATATTCTTTATTACAATCGGGTCTTTCAGCTTCTTCACCGGTCTGATACTCCGCTCTATCTCAGGCATCATACACAGCGCGTTATCCAAGAACAATAATTAAGTATCCGAATCGTTTCCAATTAATACGGCGAAGACACCGGATAAAGAGTATGCTTGATATTACGCTAATCAGTCCCCCTCAGTTCACACAGTATCCTCAGCTACCCGTCGGCTTGGTATTGCTTGCCGCTATTCTACAGAAAGAAGGACATGGCGTGACGCTGCTGGATGCAAACGCGCTTGGACTCAACCCTGAAGAAGTACCGCCGCGTATTAGAGAAGCCGATGTTGTTGGCATTACCGCCATGACACCTACCATAAGCGCAGCGCTGGAAATAGCCCGACATATCAAAAAAGAAAGACCGAATTTGACTACAATCCTCGGAGGCGCCCATGCCACATTACTCCCCGAGGAAACGCTGGCCTCCTCCCCGGATATAGATATTATTGTCAAAGGCGAGGGTGACGAGACTGTTGTTGAGCTAATGCAGGCCCTCGAAAATAAAAGTTCGTTAGATGATATCGAGAGCATTAGCTACCGGAAGGATGAGGGGCTCATTCATAACCCCAACAGGTCTTCTATGGTCGATATGGACTCCCTGCCCATCCCTGCCTACGAGCTTCTGGAGTGGCACAGGTATCGTCCCCACCCGCCTCACGGTCTGGCCATGCCTTTTGCCGCTGTAGTCACGAGTCGCGGCTGCCCCTACCGCTGCGCCTACTGCTCCAAGCCAGTCTTCGGCAGTAAATTCAGGGCGCAAAGCCCCGAGCGCGTTATCGAAGAACTGGTCTATCTTAAAGAGCGGTTCGGCGTGAGAGAGGTCGCCTTTTACGATGATTCTTTTACGCTGGATAATAAACGGGTGCATGCCATAGCCGACCATATCATATCCAAGAACCTTCAAATCGCCTGGACGTGCGAGACGAGGGTTAACCTGGTGGATAAAGAACTGCTTGCACACATGAGACAGGCAGGCTGCTATGCCGTTGCCTACGGTATCGAATCGGCCTCTCCTGAGATTATTGAAGTACTATGTAAAGACACCACGCTGGAACAGGTCGAAAAAGCTGTCCGTGAAAGCCGTGAAGCTGGCATACAGGTTATCGGCTATTTCATGCTGGGTTCACCCGGAGAGACGCCGGAGACCATCCGCCAGACTATCGACTTCGCCAGGAAACTAAAAGTCGATTTTGCCCAGTTTTCGGTGACGACCCCATTCCCCGGAACAGCGCTGTACGACGTGTATATGCGGGGAAGAGAAGAAAGTATCTCCTGGGACAACTTCGTGTATGCAGGTACGGACAATCCGACCACGCCCGTGTTCGAGAGCGACAGCCTGAGCCGGGAAGACCTGACGTACTGGGCGCGCCGCGCCTACCGCGATTTCTATCTGCGTCCTGCCTATCTCTGGGAGCGCTTACGCAAGTCTACCTCAATCGATGAAATAAAGATAAATCTCAGGGGCCTGCAGATGTTGATGCGGAGTATGGGGTGACAGTAGCGGACCGGGTGATACATTTCTTCTAACTTGTTTCGAAGAAGCCGAACTTATCAAGCTGGTCAAAGTTGTGCCGCGCATCCACCCAGCGTATCGTACCGGAAATGCAGCGCATAGCGATGGACTGTGTCTGTGCCCCGCCGCTGAAATAACGTACTCCCTTTAGGAAATCGCCGCTGCTGACTCCGGTGGCAGCGAAGAAAACATCGTCATCCGTTATCATGTCTTCTGTCCTGTATACTTTATCGAGGTCTTCTCCCTTGGCAACAGCAGCGTCTCTCTCTTCATCATTACGGGGCCATGCCTTGCATTGAATTTCGCCGCCGATACACCTGATAGCTGCCGCGGAAAGAACGCCTTCCGGCGTCCCCCCGATACCCATGAGCACATCTATTTCCCTGTCCGGCAGCGCCGCATCGATGCTGGCCGAAACATCGCCGTCGGAAATCAGTTTGACCCTGGCGCCGGCACTCCTGATATCTTCCAGCAATTGTTCATGGCGCGGCCGGTCCAGCACGACTACCGTCAATTCAGATATTTTCTTTTTCTCGGCAATAGCGATATTCTTGAGATTTTCCGCTACAGGTGCGTTGATATCGATAGTGCCTTTCGCCTGGGCTCCAACAACGATTTTATTCATATACACAAATTGCCGGGGACAGTGCATCGTACCCCGGGCTGAAAGCGCCACGACCGAAATAGCTCCGGGAAGTCCCCTGGCTGTTAAGGTGGTCCCATCAATGGGATCGACGGCAATATCTACTTTTGGCTCCGAACCGTCGCCGATACATTCATCGATATATAGCATTGGGGCTTCGTCCTTTTCCCCCTCCCCGATGACGACGATGCCGTCCATCCGTATATAACCCAGTACATTGCGCATCGCGTTGACAGCAGCCCCGTCGACCAGGTTTTTGTCACCCCTCCCCAGATACCGCGCCGCCGATAGGGC
>CAYYVO010000153.1:0-5574 GCA_964475175.1 uncultured Dehalococcoidaceae bacterium
GCATGGATTACACCAAAGGCATCCCGGAGCGCCTCCAGGCCCTGGACAGGTTCCTGCAAGACAATCCCGAGTACAGAGGCAAGGTAGTCTTTATCCAGGCGGGTATGCCCAGCCGCACTAAAATCGATACCTACCAGCAAATCGGCAAGAGAATCGACGACCTTATGGCTGGTATTAACAAGAAATATGGGACCGATTCATGGCAGCCGGTAATCCCGATGACGCGCCAGCTTTCGTACGCGACCCTGAACGCCCTGCGCCGCATGGCAGATTTCTGTATAGTAAGCTCCCTTCACGACGGTATGAACCTGGTGGCCAAGGAATACGCCGCGGCCCGTGTCGATAGCGATGGCGTTTTAATACTTAGTAAATTCACCGGGGCCGCCGTGGAAATGCAGGATGCCCTCCTCATTAATCCCTATGACATCGGCGAATTCGCCGGTAAGATTAAAGAGGCTATAGAAATGCCGGAGGCGGAGAGGAAGCGGCGTATGAAAAACATGCGGCAAATAGTGGCCGGTAACAATATCTACTGCTGGGGCGCCTCCATGGTGGAAAGACTCATTGCAATAGCGGGGGAATGATGCAGCACCTTTTTCAGTCATGGCAACCTTTCTCGACCGAATACCGGAACGCGTACCATGTCCTGCTCCTGTCCGATTATGACGGCACGCTCACCCCGATTGTCGGCCGTCCCCAGGACGCGGTGCTGGCACCCGGGATGAGAGACAAGCTATCGGCACTGGCACAGAAACCTTCCGTTAGCGCGGGTATTGTAAGCGGCCGTGAAATGGCGGAGCTCGAAGGACTGGTAGCCATCGATGGTATCTATTACGCCGGAAACCATGGACTGGAAATGGAAGGGCCCGATCTCAGCTATATTAATCCCCAGGCGGAAAAAGCGATAGCTTTATTTACCGACATCGCAAATAAGCTGGCATTTGCCCTCGACAGTATCGACGGGGTAATTATTGAAAACAAAGGGCTCAGCCTCAGCGTCCACTACAGGCTGGTTAAAGACGCCCTGTTGGATATGGTGATAGATACCTTTGAAAAGATAACGTCGCCGCCGCTTACTGAAGGCAAAATAAATGTCACCTCCGGCAAGAAAGTGCTGGAAGTAAGACCGCCGATAGACTGGCATAAGGGCAAAGCCGTTGAGGCTATAACCGGAGAAATTAAAACACTCCATAAACTCGATGAAATAATGACCATTTACCTCGGTGACGATGTCACCGACGAAGATGCCTTTAAGGTCCTGCACCGTCCTGAGGGCTGGAGTATATTCGTCGGTGAGGAGAACAAAAAATCACAGGCGGAGTTCTACCTTGACTCAACTTATGAAGTCGAAGACTTCCTCTCCAGGCTGCTGGAACTGAAATAGGAGCCGTTACGGGTTGACATCCCCGGTTAATGCGTATAACATTAGTACCGAAAGTCCGTATCATAAAATTCAATAATATTGCCGGGTATCAAGCATGGCATTTCAGGCAGCAGTTTTCATATGTTCTAACTATGCTTCTATCGGCGGTGTCTATATCCGGGGTAACTTACAGCTGACCGGGGAAAACCATGCATAGGTTGCTAGCAGTTATTCTGGCGGGCGGTACGGGGGAGCGCCTGAGCATCCTGTCTCAGGAACGCGCTAAACCAGCAGTTCCTTTTGCTGGTAAGTACCGTATTATTGATTTTAGCCTGAGTAATTGTGTCAACTCGAGCATCCACAACATCATCGTCCTCACCCAGTACCAGCCGGTTTCCCTCACCGAGCATATCGGTATCGGTGCGCCCTGGGGCCTTGTTCCCCCGGATAGAAATGTAAGGCTCCTCCAGCCCTACCTGGCACGTGAACAGGGCCGTGACTGGTATAAAGGCACGGCTGACGCCGTGTATCAGAACCTCGACCGCATTGAAGACGACTCCGTTCAGGAGGTCCTAATCCTCAGTGGTGACCACGTTTACAAGATGGATTATTCCGCCATGCTCGAATTCCACCGCGAGAAAGAAGCTGATGTAACACTGGCGGTTACCCGCATGCCGCGTGAAGAACTTCTCCGGTTCGGCACGGTAGTCCTCGATGATAAATCCCAGATAATCCGTTTCCAGGAAAAAGTAAAGAACCCGGAGAACAGCCTTGTTTCCATGGGGGTCTATATGTTCAACATCGATGTCCTCCGCGATTGGCTGGAGATAAGGACGGGGCATGACTTCGGCAGGAATGTCTTCCCCCGGATGGTTCATAAGGGCAGGATATTCGCCTACACTTTTGACGGGTACTGGCGCGATATCGGTACTGTTGAAAGTTACTGGCAGGCCAATATGGAAATACTGGCCACCTCTCAATCATTCTTATCGGATATCGAGTGGCCTATATATACGAACGAGCTGGAGGTCCCGCCGACCAAGGTCGGCGATAATGCCACGGTTTCTAACTGCCTGCTTTCGGGCGGCTGCAGGATTGACGGCCATATAGAGCGCTCTATCATATCGCCGGGAGTCCACATTGCCGAAGGCGCCCTTGTAAAAGATTCCATTGTCATGAACAATACGCAAATCGGCCAGAACTCATTCATTGACCGCTGTATACTCGATAAAGAAATCATTATTGAGGCTGAAACCTGTGTCGGCTTCGGCGACGATTATCAAATCAACCGCGCCAACCCCTCGGTGCTAAATACCGGCATAACTATAGTTGGCAAGCGCTCAATAATTCCTTCCGGTCAAAAAATCGGGCACAATTGCATTATCTATGATAATGTTAATGAGAGCGACTTCGACAACCATGAAATAAAGAGCGGCGAGACCCTAAAACCGAAGCACAAACCTACCAGGATAAAGGCATAATACCCCCCCCCGACATGCCCGTGCCAGCAAGCATATTTTAATTGAACGAACGATTATATGTCTGAGCTAAGACAGGATGTTACGACAAAAGAGTGGGTGATACTGGCCCCGGAAAGGGGTAAACGCCCACAACAAAAACCTAAGAGTAAAGCGGGCAGCACCACCGATTTGCCCAGCTGGGACTCCACCTGTCCTTTCTGTCCGGGCAATGAAGCGGAAACGCCGGATGAGGTTTATAGAATACCTTCGCCGGACGATCCGACGACCTGGGCGGTGCGTGTGGTGCCCAACCGGTTTGCGGCATTGACCCCCACCGGAGATACTACCAGAACAGAGGAAGGGCCGTTCTTCCGCAAGATGGGGGGATACGGCATCCATGAAGTTATCATCGACAGCCCTTCCCACAACACTCCCCTGGCATTGATGGATTATGAGCACATCGAGAAAATCCTAATAACCTACCAGCAGCGGTACAACACAATAAAGGAAAATCCGAACATCAGACATATCATTATCTTTAAAAACTGCGGATGGGCAGCCGGGACGTCTCTGGTGCATCCGCATTCGCAACTGGTGGCGACACCTATCATGGCGCCTTACTATCACCGCAAGTTTGATGTCGCCCATGATTATTATGCAGACCTCGGCCGGTGCCTGTATTGCGACCAGATTGCCTGGGACCTCAAGGCAGGAAGCCGGGTGGTAGCCGATACCGATGGCTTTTTTATCGTTCATCCTTACGCGTCCCATGCACCCTATGAGACTTGGATTTATCCCAAGGAACACTGCGCCTCGTTCGGCCTGTTCCCTACCTCCCAACTTGACGAACTGGCCAGAGTGGTGAAGGATGTACTGTTTTGCCTGTATAATGGCCTGGATAATCCGGCGTATAATCTCGTTATCGACAGCACGACAACCGTAGATGAAAATGACCCCTATTATCACTGGCATATCAGGATACTGCCGCGGTTGTCAACCATCGCCGGTTTCGAAATAGGCTCGGGCATTTCCATCAGCACGGCCTTACCGGAAGAAACGGCGGGTCAAATGCGTCAGGTAGCCAAATCATGCCCGGATGACGTCTGCATCGCTTTTCGAGGCACTACTTAGGCGGCAGCGTTTAAAGAAGAAGTATTAACAATAATAAAATAGATTCCCCTTTAGAAGACCGATCAACACCTATCACAGTGACTACCTGGCGGTGGTTCGGGACCTCAGGGTGAGATAATCAGGTCTGTAATCGTAGCATACCCGATATGATTTCCCGGCTTCTTCTTGTTCGTTTCTGCGTATACAGGGACAGTCATACCGATATACAACGGCTGGGAACAGGATGTATGCACCTCAACCCATGAGCCGTTAGTAAATTCCAGCCTGGTGTTTGATTTCAGCTTCTTCTGCTTCCCCTTATCCCATTCACCTTCAGCCGAGGCAACCATACCGTTATAAGTCGCTTCTATGGAATATACATCCCCTTTATCATGTTTCCCAACCCCGCATGATGGCTCACATGTTTCACATGGCTCGGGGGGTTCGGGAACACACGGCGCTGTAATCAGGTCGATAACCGTGGCCGTGCCGATAGAGTTCTTTTTACCATTCTCCATATAAACAGGGACAGTCATGCCGATGTACAACGGCTGCGAACATGAAGTATGCACCTCGGTCCAGTAGCCATTCCCGAATACCAGAGTCGTGTTTGACTTAAGCTTTTTATAGCTTCCCTTGGACCATTCACCCGTAGCCTGGGCAGTCATACCGTTATATTTAACTTTGATATAATATACTTCCGATTTGCCTCCATACCCAGGACCGCACTGCTTGCAGGGGTCAGACACCGGCGGTCCACAGGTCACCTGTACTCTTACACAGGCTGTATCGCTACCACAATTACCATCCTTTATTTTATATATAAAACCATCGGTACCGCTGAATTCCGGGTCAGGTGTATAGACCACCGTTGAGCCGCTTATTGTTGCTGTGCCGTTTGAAGGCCCTTGTATAATGCCGTAGACACTCAGAGTATCACCATCAATGTCATAATCGTTGGAGAGCACATTAATGTTTACCGGAGTACCACAGGTGGTAGTAGCTGCATCATCAACAGCTACCGGAGGATTATTATCTGGCGGGGAAGGAGGCCAACCAGGCAGCTGCGGCCACCAGTCAGAAGGCATCCCTGGCGGAGTGGGTATCTCCGGAACTGTATTCACCGGGTACATAACTCCGTATTGGTTAGACTGTTCGCCATAACCGGATGTGTCATAAAAATAATCATATGAATAAATGCTATCCAGCCAATCGTAACCAAATGACATACCGCAGCTGGCAAAGATTAAAAAACCAATTATTGAAATGAAAATTGCCTTTTTCATATTCTCCTCCTAATATGCAGCACGACCCTGCCATGTATCCAGCTTAATAATTGTCTTAATCCAGTTTGTTGTCAATTTCAAGGGAGTAACATTTACTTAATATTTACTACCATTTTCTACAGACGAATATTCCATTTTACGTTAGGGAAACAGCTTGGTTATCAACGGAAGCGGGGAAATAATGAACGTGCCGGAGCGTGTAATATTGGGACAGGAGGCAAAAAACCGGTCGAAGCCCGGTTCAGGACATGGTGTGCAGTTTCTTTATCACCTCGTCTACCGTCTCCTCGGCGGTGGAGGCCCCGGCGGTAATGCCGATGAGGTTTTTGCCCTTAATCCATGATGGCTGGATTTC
>CAYYVO010000154.1:0-5571 GCA_964475175.1 uncultured Dehalococcoidaceae bacterium
CAAATGTTAAGTAAATTTTTAAGACGAGAAAAAGGTATCACCGGTCTGGAGACGGCGATCATCCTGATTGCCTTCGTCGTGGTTGCCTCGGTATTCGCTTATACCGCCTTATCCGCCGGCCTCTTCTCGACTCAGAAGGGTCAGGAAGCCGTCTACGCCGGTCTGAGGGAAGCCCAGAGTACACTTGAGCTCAAAGGTACCGTTGTCGCTATTGCCAACCAGGCCGGCGGCGAGGTTAAGCAAATAACCTTTGTTGTATCCAATGTGCTCAACGGCGAGGCGATTGACTTTACCCAGCCGTCGGCAAACGGAACAACCGGTATTGCTGCCGGAGGCACTAGCAGCACCCACAAGGTGGTAATCAACTATGTTGATAAAGACCAGGCTGTCAATGATTTGTTCTGGTCCGTTACCAAGCTGGGGAATGCCGATGAAGATTACCTGCTGGAAACCAACGAGAAGTTCAAGATTACTGTTGGAGGGCCGACCGCAAACGTTACACCAGGTAACCTGATTGACGCCCTCGGCACTGCCCTCGGCGAAAATACCAGGTTCAGTCTGGTGGTACAAACGCCTGTCGGTGCCGTGCTGGAAATTCAGCGCACTACCCCTGCATATATTGATGAAATCATGAACCTGCGCTAGCCGGTAAATGATTGGGCGCCGGGTGAGGGTCCTGAGCGGGCCCTCGCCCGGATTCCGTTCTGGGTGCTACCCGCTTACCTAAGCTGTAAGAGATGTGGATGACTGCCGCAAGCATCCTTTCTGAACAAATAATGGAGGTCTGTTGTGGACAAGGCCGTAACTACAGCTCTACTTGTCATAGCGGGGGTTGTTTGTATGATATTTGTCTTTAACAGTGTCTATCCGATGGTAAGCCGCTCCAGCCAGGCTATGGTTAGCATGGCCGAGCAGGTCGATAAGCGTATGAAAAGCCGGATAAACATTGTTCATGCGGCAAATACGGCCAACCGCACGTCCGTTTACCTTTGGGTAAAAAACGTGGACACCCAGCGGATAGTTTCGGTTGAAGATAGCGACCTGTTTTTCGGCCAGGAAACTGATTTTGAGCTCGTTCCTTACAAAACCTTTGCCGAAGGCAAATATCCGCAATGGGATTCAGAACTTGAAAATGATACAGAATGGCAGACAAGTGCCACCTTGAAAATAACCATTACTTATAGCAGCGACCCGGGTGCAGGGACTTATTATTCTAAATTTATAATACCCAACGGAATATCCGATGAGTATTACTTCAGTATGTAGCGGAGTAAAAAATGGAGACAGCTCTTATCTCAATAATATGTATAGCCTTGATAGTCTTCGGCGGTATGACGATGTCGCAGGGATTCATGACGTCGGTAGACGCCAGCACTACCGGCCTGGAAGAAATGGGGCAGAGAGATGAAACCATAATGAGGACAGAGCTATCTTCGGTTAATACCAGCATGCCGGCCTCTAATATATTAGAAATAACTCTAGATAACACCGGCCATACCAAGCTGGCTGATTTTGATAAATGGGATGTCATCGTCCAGTACTATGACGGTACCGGTACTTATTACACCACCTGGCTCCCCCATACATCGGAGGAACTTGGCGATAATAAATGGACGGTGTCATGGATACACCTCGATGGCAGTGCGGAGATATTCGAGCCGAATGTATTTAATCCGGGAGAGCAGCTGATGATAACGGCGCAGCTCGATCCGTCGGCAGGCGCCGGTACTACCAATATGGTAGTGGTTGCTACGCCTAACGGCATCCCGCTCTCGACACATTTCTCGCCATAGCGGGTACCTTTATGAAGTGGCGGACTAAATTACCAAACATAAAGTACTGGGACAAGGGGTAGAAATAAGGAGTAATACAAGAGCAATACTGAGGAGTAAAATACATGGCGACAATCGTCGTCTCGGTTATATGTATCGCATTGATAGTACTTGGAGGTATGACAATGTCGCAGGGGTTCCTGACCTCGGCGGATACTGCTGCCCTCAGCTTCGAGGACATCAGTATAAGAGAGGGTGAAATAACTAGGACCGAAGTGGATACACTCCGTGCCGTCCACCTGTCATGGGCGGACGTTCTACGTGTAACGCTGGAGAATTCGGGCCAGACCAAGCTGACCAGTTTTAATAAGTGGGACTTGATAGTTCATTACTATGACAGCGGCAGCACGTATCATACCGAGTGGCTGCCGTTTACAGAGGAAACTCTAGGTAACAACCAGTGGCAAAAGGGAAGGATCGGCCTGAACGGCCCCACGGAGCCTTTCGAGCCTGACATACTTAATCCTGAAGAGGAGCTCGTAATACTCGCTAAATTGAATCCTGTTGCAGGAAACGCTACCAGCGGTGATATAACGGTGGTAACACCTAATGGAATATATGACACGATTTCTTTCTGGAAGCCCGGCTACACCCTGCTGACTCCTCATACGGAAGATGTTAACATCTACGGAACCAATTATTACGAACTCGTCGAAGCGACACCTGCCGATGGTACCGCCGTTAATTTCAGGGAAGAGTGGGTTCAAGGAGAGGGTGCCAATAAGATTCTCTACAATGAGGAACAGCCTTCACGTCTGGCTAAACATATTTTCCCGCTCATAGGAATCGATGATATCCCGTCGGCAACCTGGACCGTGTACTACCGTTTCTATATCTGGGGCGATGGAGGTTTCCCGCGCAAAGACGGAGATGTCTGGCTGAATATAGATGTTCTGGTGAGACAGGCCGACGGCACCATAAGAAATACCATCGCTACCACCGTTGCCCCGGCGTTAATAAATAAAGGAGATGAAGGAATCTGGATGACTTTAAGCGCCACCTATGCCTTTCCCGGATATACGGTGGTCGATGAAGATGATTACCTGGAAATTGATTACTGTGCCGAAACCAGTCTGGGCCCCAACGGAGAGTACGGATATATCTTGCTAAGAATAGACGACGGCACGCTACCTCCGGAAGATCAGACAAGGATAGAGAGTTAAAGGATAAATGAAATGCAGAAAATCCTAAGTATTTTTTCATCTCTACCCTTCTTTAAATCGAAGGGTAAGAGTAAGAGGATGATGAGCTTTGACATGTTCTACCAGCTCTCATACATGTCAACGATTGCCGCATCGGGTGTACCGCGCGACCAGATATTCGAGCGTTCGGCATCCCTGAAGTGCTCCTCCGCGGAATATTTTAAGAGGGTGGAAATCGCACGGAAGCGCCTTAAATATGATTATGCCCGCGCCTGCCGTGCCGTAGGAGAACCCGCCGAGGCGGAAGAGGTAAAAGGCCTGCTGCTGCGTTTGTCCAGCTCGCTTATCTCCGGGGAACCGGAAGCTGATTTCCTCACCAGGGAAGCCAATGCCCGGGCCGAGGACTATGAAAACGAGTATGGAAGAAGCCTCGAAGCCCTGAAAATGTGGACCGATGCCTATATCTCTCTCATCCTTTCGGCGGTGCTGGTGGTTGTCATCGGCATCGTATCCACCATGATATGGAAAATAGAGACTTCTCTCATTATCGGCATGGCCTTTATCTCCGTATCCTCCACGTGTATCGGTGTCTGGCTGATATGGCTGGTATCACCTAAAGAGTCGATGATATTGAGTTGGGCAGGCTCCAAAGAGCAGCGGCTTGGCCGCAAGCTTTTCAAGCTGATAATGCCCATAGCGCTGGTTATCGGCTCACTGTTTTTATTGAGCGGACAAAACATGGGAGTGGTCCTGTTAATTGTTGCCGCTTGTTCTTTCCCCGTGGGTTATATAATGTCGACCGATGCGAAAAAGGTGGCTAAGAGAGACGACGAAGTAGGAACTTTTCTGCGTTCGCTGGGAGGGGTCTGCAACGCGCTGGGGACTACGGTAAATGCAGCCCTGGCCCGTATCGACCTCAATGGTATTAATATATTAAGGAGCTCGGTCAAAAATCTGCATACGAGACTTACCGCCGGTATCAAGGGCAAGTTGTCCTGGAACAAGTTCGTCGAAGAGACCGGTAGTGAGCTAACGAACCGCAGTGTCGGCATGTTCTATGATGCTGTCGAAGTGGGCGGCTCGGCCGGAATGGCCGGTCAATACGCCGCCAACTTTGCCAATAGAGTATCCCTGCTCAGGGCCCGGCGCAGGACGGTAACGGGTCCTTTCAAGTGGCTGTGCATAACCATGCACACCGCTGTTGTCGTTATATTGATATTTATTACGGAAATCATCGTTGCTTTCGGAAGTATGGTAGGTAAAGCCCAGACTGATATGCCTTCAACATCCGGGGTTCCCTCTCTCAGTTCTATCTCCAGCTTTAATCTATCCGGACTGGAACTCATGCATCAGATGGTGATGCCCCTGGTACTGATATTTACTTTGGCTAATGCAATCGTACCTAGCGTGGCCGAAGGAAGCAGTAAATATACAATTTTAAGTAATTTAGGAATAACGGCGGCTATCTCCGGCATAAGTATCCTCATCCTGCCCGTGATGGCCGACTCGTTATTCAAAACAGTTGCCCAAATGTAAGGAGGTACCATGGAGAAAGAAGCTAATTCTGACGCTCAAGATGCTCAACTAGACCAAGATGCTCAACTAGACGCTCAAGATGCTCAACTGGACGCTCTTGAAGCTGAATTTCAGGAAGTAAGAGACGAATTAAAAGAAATACTTTTTGAAATTCGCGCTTATCTAATGGAAGCGCAGTCTCCAATCCCGAACGACCTTGACCGCGAGAGGCTTCGTGAAGAGCTTGAAACAGTAAGGAGGTAAAGGATTATGGCGGGGGATAATAAACTTGAGACCCTTGAAGAAGAAATCAAGTTATTGAAAGGTGAGTTGAAAGAGTCACTCGGCAGCGTTCGCGATTACCTGCTTAACATGGAACTGCCCGCTTCCGAATTCGCGGCTATCCTGGCAGCCCTCGGTAATGATAATAGCGGCATCCAGAAAGTACAGATGGACAGCGCCCTCTCCAATCTTTCTTCGGGCGGAGGAAGTAACGCAATATCAGGAGATTCAACGGATGACCTGGAGAATGACACGGGTGACGGATTTGGCGGCGATGACATCGAATCACCTGCTGAAGACGAAGAACTGTTCGATATGGAACAGCCCGGCGAGGAGACAATCGAAACGCCAACGCAAGACAGCATTGGCAGAGCGGACGAGGAATACCTGCCGGAAGATTCTGTAATCGAGCGGGAAGTAGAAGAATCATCAGACGACATGATGCTTGAGGAAGATGATAGTATACCTGACGACGAAATTATAGACGAGCAAGACGACGGCTTATCTGATGATACATCCGACCAGGAAGATACCGGTTCAGAAGAGGAAGAGGAAGAAGAGGAAGAGGAGGAAGAAGAAGAGGAGGAAGAAGAAGAGGAGGAAGAAGAAGAGGAGGAAGAAGAGGAAGAAGACGAGGAAGAAGAGGAGGAAGAAGAAGAGGAAGAAGAAGAGGAAGAGGAAGTAGTAGAAAACGATTTGGCAAATTTACAATTTTTTCTGCGTCGCACGTTTCAAGGAGATGGCGACGTGAAATGGTTTGCAGGTCAAATGCCCGGGAAAGAAATTGGCTATTTCAAGAC
>CAYYVO010000155.1:0-5570 GCA_964475175.1 uncultured Dehalococcoidaceae bacterium
CGGAACTGGCCGCCGAGTTGAAGAAGATGGGCTTCGACCAGAAAGGCCTCCAGGACGAGGTCTACAAACGCACTTCGATACCTTACGATGACCTCAATGAAAACGAAAGAAAGAGCATCCGGACCGGGATAGAGCTGGGCGTTATCCCCCCCGACCGCAGGGACGTTTTCGAGACCGCCCTCAAGCCGGGAGGCATGGTGCCCGTGCTGATTACGCCGGAGAACCTCCATTTCTTCGTCGCCGGCGGGGCCCCGGGCTGCGCCTTTTCTTTCAACTACTATCGTATACCGCCTTACAACTACACGGCTCTTATGACGAAAACGATAACCGGCGCCACACTTACCAAGAACGGACGTTAAACCACGGAGATAGCAACACTGGAGCAAGAAATGAGCGAAAACACAACGCTGGAGGTGCTCAACCCGAGAGGCAAAATCGAGTCACCGACTCTGGCATCACCGGCACCCCGGCTTCCCGATTTAGCGGGAAAGCGGGTGGGGCTGTATCACAACGGCAAGCCCGGCCTGGAGAACTTCTTCACGGTGTTCGAAGAGCTTCTGAAGAAGAAATATCCAACGGCAACGACCAACCTGATACGGGGCTCCTTTGAAATTACCAATAATGACGCCGAAAACTGGGCGCCGCAGATAGATACTTTCGTCTACGGTGTCGGCGACTGAGGGGCCTGCACGTTCGTCGGCGTGGCCGGCGTAATCAAGCTCGAAAAGATGGGCAAGCCCGGCGTTTTCATAACCTGCGATACCTTTGCCGATGACGCGGAGTCGGCTTCCCAAGATAACGGGATGCCCGGCGTGCGCCGCAGCATCATTAAATCTTCCGAGTTCTATAAGCTGCGCGGCGATGTCAAAACCATACGCCCGCTCGTCGAAGGGGTTTTCGATAACCTCATCAACGCCATCACCACACCCCCAAAACCGGAGGAGTCCGCCCCGACGGAAGAAAAGAAAGAGCAGGATGTCCCTGCCGAATTCACCTTTACCGGCGTATCACTCCTCGATGCCATCGAAGAATTCAACCAGGCATACCTGAAAAACCGCTGGGGCGACGGACTGCCCCTGTTACCGCCTACGCCGGAGCGGGTCAAGTGGATACTATCCGGGACGAACCGCAATCCCCGTGAGGTCATCGGCAAGGTGAATCCCAAGCAGGGAATCGCCACCATCGAGAAAATAGCTATCAACGCCGTCATGGCCGGCGCCAGACCGGAGTACCTGCCGGTGATAATCGCCGTTATGGAAGCCCTGACCGACGAGTATTTCGACGACCTGCATATACTGGTCTCGGCGGGGTCGTTCAGTCTGATTATCGTGGTCAGCGGGCCTATCGCCAGGGAAATCGGCATGGAGGCCGGCATTGGCTTCATGGGGCACGGCTGGCGGGCCAACAACACCATCGGCCGCGCCGTGAGGCTGTCCACGTTGAATATCGGCCAGATGTGGCCCGGCATAAATGATATGGGGCTTACCGGGCGGGTGTCCCCGCATACTTTCTATACCTTCTGTGAAAACGCCGAACTCAGTCCCTGGGAGCCGTACCATGCCAGCCGCGGCTTTAAAGCGGATGACAGTACCGTGACCGTGGCAACCATTGGCGGAGCCAGCCCGATGCAGAACTTCTACGGCGGTATGATAGGCACCTGGCCGGCGGAAGGAATCCTGGACAACATGGTGAAAGACATCATCAGGACCGACCGCGGGCTGTACGGGCTGTGGGGAGTGAAGGGAGTTGGGCAGTACCCCGGCTCGGGCGTGGGGGCGCGGAGCCACATGATAGTCCTCTTCCCGGAGCTCGTTGAGGAATTTAAGAAAATGGGCTTCGACCAGAAGAGTCTGCAGGACGAGGTATATAAACGCGCTGCAGTGCGCTACGAGGAGCTAAGTCCGGCAGATAGAAAAGGTATCAAAGCTGGTATGGAAATGGGCGTCGTCCCCGTTGAGCGTAAAGAAGTGTTCGAGGCCGCCCTTCAGCCGGGTGGCATGGTACCCGTCCTGATTACCCCGGAGAACCTCCATTTCTTCGTTGCCGGTGGGGCCCCGGGGTGCGCCTTCTCCTTCAGCTATTTCCGGCTGCCCCCGTACAACCGCATCGCCGTGATGACCCGGCTGGTGACCGACGCGACCCTGACCGAGGCCGGTAAAATCGATGAAAAGGATGTCCCGTACGGGGCTTAGAAGGTAATACTTGGTTATAATAGTTAGAGCTTAGATAGACCGCTCACCCTGAGCCTGTCGAAGGGTGGTTCGACAAGCTCACCACGAGCGGATAATGATAACGCTAATTTCTGCAACTGAGTAGTAGTGCACAAATTTCAGGAGCTATAAAATGTCTGACTGGAATGCGGTCATCATCGGCGGCGGACCGGCCGGTCTGACCGCCGGTCTGTACCTGAGCCGCGGCAACCGGCGTACCCTCATCATTGAGAAGGAAAGCGTCGGCGGGTATATAATGAACGTTGCCTGGATAGAAAACTATCCGGGCTTTCCCGAAGGCGTGGTAGGTTCACAGCTGGGTATGGAGATGAAGAACCAGGCGGTCAAGTACGGATTGAGAATTGAGCGCAACGAGGTTATCGCCGTCCAGGTCTCTCCTGAAAGTAAGTCGATAACCTGCATGGACGGCGCCAGCTATACCACCGATGCGATAATAATCACCGGGGGGTCTATCCCTAAAAATATGGGCGTTCCCGGTGAAGACAAGTTCCGTGGCAATGGCGTAATAAACTGCGCCTTCTGCGACGGCGGGGAATTCTCCGACCGGGTGCTGGCGGTGTGCGGCGGCGGGGATGCCGGTGTTACCGAGGCCCTTTACATGGCCAATATCGCGTCTAAAGTCATTATTATCGAATTGCTACCGGAGCTTACCGCTACCGCTATCCTCCGGGACAGGGTGAAAGAAAACACGAAGATAGAGGTGCGCTGCGGGGTAAAGGTCGAGGCTATTACCGGTGAGAATCAGGTTGAAGGAATCGAATTGGCCGATGCCACTGGCGGACGGAAAGAGACACTGAAAGTAGACGCCGTCCTGGTGCATGTGGGCCTCGACCCTAATACCGATTACCTCGAAGGCGTCGTCCCGTTGGATGACCAGCGGCAGGTCGTTGTGAACGATTGTATGGAGACAGAAGTCACCGGTGTCTTTGCCGCCGGTGATGTCCGGAGCGGTTCACCGCGACAGGTTTCTACGGCTGTCGGGGACGGGGCTACCGCCGCTATGGCGGCCCAGAGGTTCCTCCAGAAATTAAAATAATAAATATCAGCTTTGTATTAAATCCTATATACAGATTATATATATCTCCACCAAAGATTTTCCGTTGTTTTATCAGCCATCGGAGGTAATCAGGTATGAGAAAACAGAACAATATCGTCATCATCGGCGGCACGGCCTGCGGCCCCAAGGCCGCCGCAAGGGCCAGGAGATGCGACCCCCGTGCCAGGATAACCATTATCGAACAGCAGGACGATTTATCCACCGCAACATGCGGCCTGCCGTACTATATATCAGGCGTTATCGATAATGAGGACAATATGGTTGCCCGCCAGCCCGACTATTTTGAAATCACCATGGACATGGAGGTAATGACCGGCACCCGCGCCGTGGCAATCGACCCCAAAGCTCATAGCTTGAAAGTTACCGATATTCAAACCGACCAGCGTGATACTGTCCGATATGACAAACTCGTCCTGGCTACAGGAAGCGTGCCTGTAAAGCCTGCCTGGGAGGGTATAGACCTCGACGGTATATTTACGCTTAGCAGTATCCCGGATGCCAACGCCATCCGCGACTATTTATCAAACGCTCAAAGCAAGGACGTTGTTATCGTCGGGGCCGGACTTATAGGACTTGAAATGGCGGAGGCATTCGTTACTCTGGGGCTGGAAGTTACCATACTTGAGACCCTCGATTGGGCGCTGCCGCAGCTCCTCGACCCCGAAATCGCCGCCCACGTGGAGAAACACTTGAAGAGCAAAGGAGTTAATGTCCTCTTCGGTAAACGTGTCACCGGATTAAAGGGGGATAATAATGGACGGGTAAGCAGTGTCCTGATTGGCAATGGCGAGATAGCGGCGGGACTCGTGCTGCTGTCCCTGGGTGTCAGGCCGGATGTTGAACTGGCAAAAGAAGCCAGGCTGACCATCGGCGGCATCGGAGGAATCGCCGTAGACGAGTATCTCCGGACCAGTGACCCTGACATCTATGCCGGCGGCGACTGCGTAGAGGTGGTCAATCGCATTACACGGGAGAAAATGCTGGCACCCATGGGCTCCACCGCCAACAAGCACGGACGCATCATCGGCACCAACATTACCGGTGGGAGCGATACTTTCCCCGGGGTGCTGGGCACGGCCATCGTCAAGGTCTTCGATTATAATGTCGGGCGGGTGGGACTTAACGAAACCCAGGCGCGAGAAGCAGGTTATGAACCGGTAATCTCCATTGTGCCCGCCGCCGAACACGCCACCTATTACCCCGGCGCTAGAGATATCCTGGTCAAGATAGTGGCGGATAGGTCCAGCGGCAAGCTGCTCGGCGGGCAGGTGGTCGGGCCGGGCGATGTCACCAAGAGAATCGATGTACTGGCGGCGGCCTTATCTTTCGGCGCTACGGTTGATGACCTTTCAAATTTTGACCTTGCTTATGCCCCGCCCTATAACAGCGCCATGGACCCCCTGCACGATGCCGCCAACGTTATCCGCAATAAACTATCTGGAATGGCGAAGTGTTCAAGCATGCAGGAGGTCAAAGACAAGCTGGATAAAGATGATAATTTTGTCCTGCTGGATGTCCGCTCCCAATTGGAGTACAATACCCAGAGAATTGAAGCCGGGCAGGTCAGATTGATTCCCCTGCCGGAGCTGCGTCGAAAGCTCGATGAGCTCTCCCCTGACGATGAAATAATTATCTACTGCCTGACGAGTATACGCGCTTACCAGGCGCAGCGTATACTGGACGGGGCTGGTTTTAAGAATGTTAAGTTCATGGACGGCAGTTTATCCGCCTGGCCTTATGATATGTTTGAATCGCCGTGATATAAACGACTCTACACGCCTAATATTATCCCAACGCTTACTGAATATGGGAGGTGGCAATGGATGTAGGTTTTATAGGCATAGGACAGATGGGGAAACACATGGCCCGTCACATCCTCGAAGCGGGTTATGGTCTTACCGTACACGACCTCAATAAAGATGCCGCTGCTCCACTTTTGGAAAAGGGGGCGATGTGGGGTGATACACCCAGAGATGTAGCCGAATCATGCCGGGTGGTCATATCCTCCCTGCCGACCCCGCAGGATGTAGAGAAGGTGGTATACGGAGAGAATGGCCTGAAGTCGGGATGGCAGGCCGGTGATATTTACATAGACATGAGTACCAACTCCCCTTCCACCATAAGGAAAATAGCGGAAGATGCCAGGACAATGGGAGTAACCGTGCTGGACACGCCGGTAAGCGGCGGAACCAAAGGAGCCGAGGCGGGCACCCTGGCAATAATGGTCGGGGGAGATACGGCTGCTCTGGAAAAGGTAAGGGCTGTCCTTGAAACCATGGCCC
>CAYYVO010000156.1:0-5496 GCA_964475175.1 uncultured Dehalococcoidaceae bacterium
CAGGAGTATGGGCATAGATATCGCCGAGGGAGAGGTAGTCTTCCGGTGCAACCTGGTGACGGTACGCGACGGCAGGATGCTTGATTATAGCGCCGGTCATATCGGCAGTGGCGAGGCGAAAGTAATCATCGATAGCCTTAATGATAAGCTTGGGGGCGATTCCGTAACGTTTTACCCGGGAATCGGTTACCGGCATATTTTAAAAATAAAGGGCCGCGAGGATGCCGTAAAAGCTATTTGCACCCCTCCCCACGATATAACCAATAAACCCGTGGCAGAATTTATGCCGAAGGGGGAAGGCAGCGGGGTTCTAATCGACCTCATGGAGCGGTCTGAGAATGTGCTGAGAGGCCACCAGATTAACGAGAAACGCGTCGCCGATGGCAATATGCCCGTTACCTCCATCTGGCTTTTCTGGGGCAGTGGAAGGGTTCCTGAAATGCCCTCCTTTCTAAAGGCCTACAGACTTAAGGCCGCCATTACCTCCGGGGTCGACCTTCTGCGAGGACTGGCTATGATGGCCGATATGGAGATACTGGAAATCGGAGGCGTCACCGACGGGCCGGATAACGATTATGATGCCCAGGCCAGCGGCTCCCTGGATTCACTGGAAACGAACGACCTGGTATTAGTTCACATAGAAGCGCCGGACGAAGCCGCTCACGCCGGAGATGTCGGGGCCAAGGTTGACGCAATCGAGAAGATAGATGCGGAGGTGGTGGGGCGTATACGAAAATGGCAGGAGGACGACCTGCGCGTGCTGGTAATGCCGGACCATCCCACGCCGATTGAATTAAAAACCCACTCAGCCGACCCCGTACCGTTTATGCTCTGGGGTAAGGGGGTAGAGTCTAATGGCGCCAAACGATTTACCGAGGCTGAGGCGAAGAAGACTGGCGTTTATATTGAGCCGGGGTATAATATAATGGGAGAGCTGGTGGGAAGAGATATTCACGAGGGGAAGAGGGGAGTTTAAAAAGAATATATACTTATATGAGTATATGCGTAGTTGCGCAATTGAGTAAATACGGAGAATACAGTTAATGGCATTAATCGTGCAGAAATACGGCGGCAGCTCAGTGGCGGATGCCGGGAAAATAATGAACGTTGCCCGCCGTATCATCAAGACCAAAGAAGCCGGCAACCAGGTGGTAGTAGTCGTCTCGGCCATGGGCGATACTACCGATAATCTGGTCAAGCTGGCCTACCAGATAGCAGAACAGCCGCACACGCGCGAGCTGGATGTACTCCTATCCACCGGCGAGGTCGTCTCCAGTACCCTGCTGGCCATGGCCCTGCACAGCCTGGGTTACCCGGCTATCAGCCTCAGCGGCGCGCAGGCTGGTATCTCTACCGATGCCGCTTACAGCAAGGCGCGCATTACACAAATCGAGCCTAAGAGAGTTGTCCGTGAGCTGGGTAAAGGTAATATTGTCATCGTGGCCGGTTTCCAGGGAATCACCGAGGATATGGATGTCACCACCCTGGGCAGAGGCGGCTCCGATACTACCGCCGTAGCGCTGGCGGCCGGCCTGAAGGCGGAACGATGTGAAAGGTATACGGATGTAGACGGGATTTACACCACCGACCCCAACCTGTTCTCCGAAGCGCGTAAGCTGCCGGAGATAAGCTATGAAGAGATGCTGGAGATGGTTACTTACGGGTCTAAGGCGATACATCCGCGCGCCGTCGAACTTGCCGAGCTGTTCGATGTCCCTATTCTGGTGGCATCGAGTTTCAATGATAATCCCGGTACCATGATTCAAAAAGAGGTGTCTATGGAATTACAGAATAAAGTTAGAGGCATCGCCCATGACCTTGACGTGGCCAAGATAACCGTGGTCGGCGTCCCGGACCGGCCGGGTATTGCCGCGGCTATATTCGTGCCCATGGCTGAGGCTGGCATCAGCGTTGATACCATCGTTCAGAACGCCAGCATCAAAAATATTACCGACCTGACTTTCACCGTGGAGAAGAACCAGCTGGAAAAGGCGATGGCGGTTGTTGAGCCGATAGCGAGTTCCATCGGCGCCAGGGAATGTGTAAGTGATTCCAGGCTGGGTAAGGTAAGCATTATCGGCACAGGTATGCAGAATACCCCGGGCTATGCCGCCCGCATGTTCCGAACCCTCAGCGAGGCTAAAATAAATATCCAGCTTATATCGACTTCAGAAATAAGAATAACCTGCATTATCGATGAGGCGCAGATGAAGGAAGCTGTTAAGGTCCTTCACCGCGCCTTCGAGCTGGAAACAGAAGATTAAGTTATTTGAAAAGTAGTCTGCTAGACAGCAACTACCTCTTTGACTTCGGGGATTTCCTGTTTCAGTATACGTTCAATCCCGTTCTTCAGGGTCATGGTTGACATCGGGCATCCTGCGCAGGCCCCGACCAGCTTGACTTTAACAGTGCCGCCGGAAACCTCGACCAGTTCTACATTGCCGCCGTCCCTTACCAGAACCGGGCGTACTTTATCGAGTATCTCTTCCACCTTTTCTTGCATTTTACGGCTGTCTCCTTTAGAATTAAATATAACCCTGATTAAATTCTATCTACCGTCGGGGTGTTTTGTCAAACCAGGCAATTATCATGTCTGAAAACCCTTGTATGACGTATTCTATTGGTGTAGAATATAGTACCTAAATTGTACTAAAATATAGTAAATATTATTTGCAATGTTTTTTATCACTGAGGACATGAATGACACGCGAAGATGAAAAGTTACTGAGGTATAAACAGCAGCGCAGCAAAGAGGCTATAGACCTGGCAATGCAGGCAAGGTGGCAGGAAGCTGTGGAGATAAATAAAGAGATAATCGCGGCCTTTCCGGAAGACGTTGATACCTGCAATCGGCTTGGTCGGGCATACATGGAATTGGGCCAGTACGGTCTGGCCAGGGAGGCTTACAACAGGTCCGCAACTCTGGACCCTTATAACGCCATTGCTGCCAGGAACCTGCGGCGCTTGAATGACCTTGGCGATTCGGATGGAGCCGAAGTCGAAACAGAAAGGGTCGAACCGCAGCAGTTTATCGAAGAAATCGGCAAGGCCGGAGTTATCACTTTGTATGAAATTGCCCCCAAAGAGAATCGTGCCAGGATGGTGGCGGGGGATAAGGTGTACTTAAAAGTAAACGGGTCCGTCCTGAACGTGGAAAACAGTCGTGGAGAGTATATGGGAATAATCGATCCCAAGTATGCCCAGCGGCTGATACGGCTGATACTGGGGGGCAATCAGTATACAGCATCGGTTGTGAAATCTACCATGGATATGATGACCGTTATCGTCAGAGAAACATACCAGCATCCCTCACAGGCTGGCAAGCTGTCTTTCCCTCCCAAGGGAATGGACCAGTTCCGCCCTTATGTCGGTGATAAACTATTAAAACTCGATTCTGACGAAGAAGAGGAAGATTCCGGCTATACCATCATCGGCGGCGACGGTGTCGAGGTGTTTCCCGAAGAGGCCGAAAGCGACGACGATGATACGGATAGCGATGATGAATAGGAGGCTAATCTGAATATGGTTTCAGGCATAGTCAAGCCGGTAAATATTGAAGACCAGATGCGTACATCGTACATCGATTACGCGATGACTGTTATCGTCTCACGCGCCCTGCCGGACGTGCGGGACGGATTGAAACCGGTGCACCGGCGTATTCTCTATGCCATGAACGATATGAACCTGCGGCCTACCAGCCCGCACCGCAAAAGCGCCCGTATCGTCGGCGAGGTGCTGGGTAAGTACCACCCCCACGGCGACAGCTCGGTCTACGACGCCATGGTACGCATGGCCCAGGACTTCTCCATGCGCTATCCACTGGTTGACGGTCAGGGTAATTTCGGCAGTGTCGATAATGATCCTCCGGCGGCCATGCGGTACACGGAGGCGCGCCTGGCCAAGATAGCCGAGGAGATGCTCGTCGATATCGAAAAAGAGACCGTTGACTTCATGCCCAACTTCGACGACAGTCTCCAGGAGCCCAGGGTACTGCCCACCAAGCTGCCCAACCTGCTGATTAACGGCAGTTCCGGCATTGCCGTGGGCATGGCTACCAACATTCCGCCTCACAACCTGGGCGAGGTATGCGATGCCATCAGCTACCTCATCGATAATCCCAAGGCTAATATCGAGGAATTAACGCAGTTCGTTAAGGGGCCGGATTTCCCCACCGCCGGGATCATCCAGGGGCGGGAGGGCATCATGAATGCCTACGCCACCGGACATGGGAAACTCGTAGTCCGGGCCAAGGCGCATATAAGCAATCCCACCGCGAGCGGGAGGCGCCAGATTGTAATCAGCGAGCTGCCGTACCAGACTAACAAGGCCGCCCTTGTCGAGACTATTGCTGAGCTGGTAAGGAACAAGAAAATCGAGGGCATCAGTGACCTGCGCGATGAGTCCGACCGCCAGGGTATGCGTGTCGTTGTTGAACTGAAAAAAGAGATAGAGCCTCAGAAGACCCTCAACAATCTGTACAAACACACCGCCATGCAGTCGTCTTTCTTCGTCAACATGCTGGCACTTGTCGACGGACAGCCCAAGGTAATCAGCTTGAAAGAGGCCCTCGAGAACTTTATAGATTTCCGCCACCAGGTAATTACCCGCCGCTCTAAATATGAATTAAAGCAGGCGAAAGCCAGGGCACATATACTGGAAGGCCTGAGGATAGCGCTTGATAACATCGACGCTGTGATAAAGACAATTCGTGAGTCCGAGACAGCCGAGGTAGCCCGTAAAAACCTGATGAGCCGCTTTGAGCTTTCGCAGATACAGGCGCAGGCGATACTCGATATGCAACTGCGACGGCTGGCGAACCTGGAAAGGCAGAAAATCCTCGACGAGTATGCCGAGGTACTCAAGACGATATCCTACCTGGAAGACCTGCTGGCCAATCCCCGCAGGATTCTCGCCCTGATTAAGGAAGATGTGAACGAGATTAAAACCAAGTATGGTGACGAGCGCCGCACCGACATCCTGGAGCAGGGCGTGCTCGAGTTTACCGAGGAAGACCTCATTCCGCACGAGAGGGTGGTTGTTACGCTCAGCAGCCGCGGATTTATCAAGAGGATTCCCTCCCGCAATTACACCCCGCAGCACCGCGGTGGCAAAGGTATCATCGGCCAGGTAACGCGTGAGGAAGACGCCGTTATGCTGCTTGTCGTGGCGGATACCCATGATGACCTCTTTTTCTTCACCGACCGCGGTAAGGTTTTTTACCTGAAATGCCACGAGATACCGGCCGGCAGTTCGCGCACGTCGAAAGGTTTGGCGGTAATCAATTTGCTGTCCATCGTCGAGGGCGAAAGGGTAACATCAATGGCCGCCACGACCGGCCTGATGCCGGATGCTTATATGGTCATGGCTACCAAGCTTGGTGAAATCAAGAAGACATCGCTGGATAAATTCGCCGCCGTGAGAAGCAGCGGCCTCATCGCCATGGACCTGGAGCCGGGTGACGAACTGGTTTCGGTCTGCATGGCCAAGGACGATGAT
>CAYYVO010000157.1:0-5481 GCA_964475175.1 uncultured Dehalococcoidaceae bacterium
GTATATTTAGGGTCTGGCCCATAGGTCATCCTGAGATAGATAGTTTTAATACCTTTCCGACGGCATGCCGCGATGACCTTTTTATCAACTTCGATAACCTGCCTTGCCATCGTCTTGTTCAGACTCCCTATATGGTCGAACATCCCGCCCTTTTTACAGAAGGAATTCTGCATGTCCACAACGATTAATGCAGACCTCTCGGTATCCAGGGTAACGGCCTCGGGTTCGGCGTTAACGACCGTCTCCATGACGGTTTCCTCCTGCCTCTATACTCGGGCTGATTTTACATCTATGCCGAGATAACGTCAATTCACCCGTATAAATATTGAATTATTGTGAAAAGTTTGACATTATATAAACAACCCTGTAAGCTTCTATCTGGAATTCATACCAGAGGAAAATCCAAATCAATATGTGGAGGTTAAATATGGCACATGGCTTCATGGGGAAGATACTATGGGTAGATCTTTCCAAGAAAGAAATCAAGGAAGAGCCGCTCGATGAAAAGATGGGGCGTGAGTTCCTGGGCGGCTACGGGCTGGGCGCCAGGATACTTTTCAGCCGCCAGAAAGCCGGCGTCGACCCACTGGGCCCGGATGCTATTCTGGGTCTAACTACGGGTGTGCTAACCGGTACAGATGCCCTCGGAGGTTCCCGTTACGTCATGGTGGGGAAATCCCCCCTGACGGGCGGCTGGGGCGATGCCAACTCCGGCGGTAATGTCGGCCCGTATCTGAAGTTCGCCGGCTACGATGCGGTGTTCTTCACCGGTATCTCGGAAAAGCCCGTTTACCTGCTAATCGACAACGGCAAGGCAGAATTGAAAGACGCCGCCGGTATCTGGGGCAAGGATACCTTCGAGACCCAGGATATTCTCAGGAACGAGCACGGTAAAGACCTGGAAATCGCCTGTCTCGGACCGGCCGGGGAGAAGGTATCTCTCGTCGCTGCAGTAATGAACAACAAAGGCCGCGCCGCCGCTCGCTCCGGACTGGGCGCTGTAATGGGCTCGAAGAAGCTTAAGGCTATTGCGGTGAAGGGTAATATGAAGATTCCTGTAGCCGACCCGCAGAAGTCAGCTGAGATGCGAAAGAAGCACCTGGCTAATATGGGACCGAATGTCCAGTTTATGAGGAAGTTCGGAACCCCGTTCCTCTTTAATATGTGCTGCGAGATGGATGACGCTCCGGCCAAGAACTGGGCGGGTGCCGCGGTTATCGACTTTCCTGGCTACAAGGATATCGGCGCCCAGAAGGTTGAACCGGAGCAGGTAAGAAATTACGCCTGCTGGCACTGCCCCATCGGCTGCGGCGGTGTAATGAAGGAAGGGACCGGCGAATACAAATATACTGCCGATGCCCATAAGCCGGAGTATGAGACTCTCGCCATGTTCGGCAGTAACTGTCTGAACAACAATCTGGCTTCCATCATTAAAGCCAACGATATCTGCAATCGCTACGGTCTGGATACCATCTCGACAGGCGCCTGTATCGCCTTCACCATTGAGTGCTACGAGAACGGGCTGATTACCAAGGACGATACCGACGGTCTGGAGATGACCTGGGGTAATCACAAGTCCATCATTGCCATGACCGAGAAGCTGGCCAAGCGTGAAGGCTTCGGTGCTGTCATTGCCGATGGCGTGAAGAAAGCCGCCGAGAAAATCGGCAAGGGCTCCGAAAAATACGCCATGCATATCGGCGGGCAGGAAGTACCCGCCCATGACTCGCGCGGCGGTCCCCAGTTCGCTATCGGCTATGGAACGGAACCGACACCGGCGCGCCATACCCAGGGCGGTGAAGGCCCTCTGCCGCAGGGCACCATGCCTGAATACGACCCCGGCTCATTAAAGGGACGGGGAGTCCCGCATAAATACGGAGCCAATGTTACCGTGGCTTATAATGCCGCCGGTGTCTGCATGATTGTCATCGGAGATGGCTATGGTCATTTTGATGACTTCATAGAGGCCCTGCAAACCATTACCGGCTGGGATATCGATAAAGATGAACTGCAGACAATCGGCGAGCGCGTCGATACCATGCGCCAGGCTTTCAATATCCGCGAAGGTCTGGCGACCCCATGGAAGTTCCCTGACCGGATGATGGGTATGCCGCCGAAGACGGAAGGCCCCCGCGCCGGGATAACTCTGAATGCGGATGACCTTTTCAACGAATATTACGAGGCCAGGGGCTGGGATACCAAGAACGGCAAACCCAGCAAGGAGAAACTCCTTGAGCTCGGCCTGGATGATGTGGCCAAAGAGCTCTATGGCTAAGAAAGTACGTATCTGGTTTAATCAAGCTTAATTGGCGAGGCCTCCGGTAAAACGGAGGCCTCGGTTTTTAACGTCATTCGTCGTATTTTAACTCTTATTTCTTCTGATTGTATTGTCTCCGCCGGTATTAAAATTATATAATACACGAGATATATTCATTACTCGTCAAGAAAGTGGGGGGTAAGGCCATGGCTGAGGAATTTCTGGTTGTAAAAGACCTTCACAAGAGTTTTAACGATAACAAGGCCGTAGACGGCGTTTCGTTTTCGATTAAAAAGGGCGAAAACTTCGGGCTTCTCGGTCCTAACGGCGCCGGTAAAACGACGACGGTACGTATGCTTTCCACCGTTCTGGAATCGGATAGCGGCGAAATCACCGTAGGCGGACATTCCGTGCGGCGGGAAGCCGAGGCAGTCCGCAGCATAATCGGCGTCTGCCCTCAGGACCTCGCCCTTTACGAAGACCTCTCCGCCCTGGAAAATATGGTCTTCTTCGGCAGGATGGTGGGACTGAACGGTAAAGAGGCCAAAGAACAGGCCATGACCCACCTGAAGCTTATGGGGCTGGAGGCCAGGGCGAAGGGGAAAGTCGCCAAGTTCTCCGGGGGCATGAAGCGCCGTATAAACCTTGCTATCGCCCTGATGGGTAATCCCCAGATGCTTTTCTTGGACGAGCCAACCGTCGGCATCGACCCACAGTCCCGTAACCATATTTTCGAGAATATTCAGGGGCTCCAAGAAAAGGGCATAACAATTCTCTACACAACTCACTATATGGATGAAGCCGACCGCCTCTGTGACCGCGTTGCCATTATGGACGGCGGACAGATAATTTCAATGGATACCCCGCGCAATCTGAAGTCGCAAATCGGGTCGCCGGATAAGGTCACCCTGGAGGATGTCTTCCTGAAAATTACGGGGCGAAGCCTGCGGGATTAACCAAGATATGAGAAAAGCGGTATATATTGCCTTAAATGAGGTCCGCTTGTATTTGCAGGACAAGGGCGACCTGGCTTTCAGCCTGCTCCTGCCCATCGTTACCTTTGCCCTGATATACGGGGCCTTCGGGGGGCAGACCAGGTTCGAGGCCACCGCCCGCGTCGTCGATGAAGACCAGGGCGTATATTCCAATTTGCTGATTGAACAACTGAATAATATCGATGGCATAGAGGTCGAGTTGCTGACTCGGGAGCAGGCAGACGTGAAGCTGGAAAGGTCGGATGTATTGCTCGTACTCTTTATCCCCCAGGGCTTTTCCGCTACCCTGGCATCCGGCGATAAAGCCCAGCTTGTTTTTAAACAAAGGGGCAACGGCGGGCTGGAGGGACAGGTTATCTCAGGCATCGCCCGCAACGTGGCCGGAGAAATCGGCCGGGAGTTCCAGGTACGCAGCCAGGTAAAAAATATCGTTGCGGACAAGGGAATCCCGGAAGAACGTATTGAGTTTGCCGTTCAGGAGACTATAGACCAGGAGAGGAAGCAGCCTGCGGTTACGGTATCCGAGGAGGTTGTCGGCGGCAGCCCGGACTTTATAAATCAGTTCCTCCCCGGCATCGTTACCATGTATGTCCTCTTCGCCGTCACAATGACAGCGAGGACTATCGTAGAGGAACGCCGCAAGGGAACGCTGGAGCGGCTGCTCACCACACGGCTGAGCGTAGGCGGCCTTTTCTTAGGAAAGTTTCTCGCCAGCTCGTCACGGGGTTTTGTGCAGACGGTTATATTGCTGGCTCTGGCGTATGCTGTCTTCCAGATTTTCACTCCCCTCTCGTTTTTATATTGTCTGATTATTGCAATATTTTTTACAGCGGCAGCCAGCGCTATAGGCATGGTAATCGCCTCCATCTCACGGAGCGAAGAAGGGGCCAACTGGATTGCCGTGGTATTTACCGTGATAACGTTTATGATAGCCGGTACCTTCTTCGAGATAACGGAAGGCTCGGTGCTCGATACTATCAGCAAGATATCGATTAACCGATATGCCAATACCGCCCTTCAGACGGTGATTAACGAGGGCGGTTCCCTGGCCGATATCGTGCCGGAACTGGTGGTGATGATAGGAGTAGCTGTTGTAGGACTGGTTATCAGCCGGATTCTGTTCAGGGCTGTTCCGGGGGGTAAGTAGAGGCCATGAAACAACTCAACGATATCTGGCTCATAGCCCTGAAAGACCTGAAAATATTCACTAAAGACCGTGCCTCGGTGTTCTTCTTTATTATTTTCCCCTTCATGTTCGTTCTTTTATTCAGCTTTCTCTTTGCCGATGTCGGCTCTGAGGATGACAGACTGGAGCTCCACCTGGTAACGCAGGAGGCCCCCGGGGGTCTGAGCCACCAGATACTGGGCGCAATGGAGACCCCAGATGAGACACTATTGAAGCCGGGAGACCCGGTGATTATCTGGGATAAGGATTATAATGAAGCCCGCCGGGCTGTGGAGGACGGGGAGATAGTCGGATTCATCGCCTTTCCGGCCGATTTTACCAGTGCCCTGATGGACGGTTCCGGCTCTCAGCTCGAGGTGTTTGCTGATGCCGACGATATAAATACACGGGCTGCCCTCAATGGTGTAGCCGGGGCTATTGCATCGCAAATAGGCACCCAGCAGGTAATCATCAATGCCAGTATCACCCTGCTTATTGAAGGCGGTGTTATCCCGCTTGATACGGAGAGTATAAATCAAGCCGTTGAGCAGATATTGAACGAGCTTAATGTAGAGCAGGCCGCCGGAGCGGAGGCTTCTTTCATAACATACCGGATAGAAAAATTGGGGGAGGTGGAAGCGGAGAACCCATCCAACTTTGTTATCCCCGGCTATCTGGTCATGTTCGTCTTTTTCGCTGCGGCGGTGTCCTCTGAAACGATAGTCCGCGAGCGCCAGAACCATACCCTGGAGCGGTTGCTGGCCAGCTCGGTAAAACGGGAGTCCATCCTGGGAGGAATGTTTACCGGTACGGTAATCAGGGGTTTAATCCAGATTATCATTTTCTGGGTAATGGGTATGATAGCATTTAATATCGACCTCGGTCTGTCACCGGCAGCTGTTATCTTACTATCGATACTGATGGTGATAATGTCCGCGGCGTTTGCCGTTATGCTGGCCACACTGGTCAGGACGCAGCGCAGCGCCGGTTCGCTGGCGGTAATTACGGCTCTGGTGCTGGCGCCTCTCGGCGGCTGCTGGTGGCCCCTTTTTATCCTGCCCAGA
>CAYYVO010000158.1:0-5470 GCA_964475175.1 uncultured Dehalococcoidaceae bacterium
TGAATAAACACCCTCGGCCTGTAGATTTATACGTCACTAATTTTTACGCCGAAGTTGACCCCGAGCTTTGTACGGGCTGCGGCGAGTGCGTCGAAAAGTGCCAGCTGAACGCCCGCGTCATGGTCAATGAAGTTGCCCAGGTCAACCTCGACCGCTGTATCGGCTGCGGCAACTGTGTTGTCTGCTGCCCCACCGGCGCCAATAGAATGCATAAAAAAGAGCCGGAGAAGGTGCCGCTGAAGGATAAAGTCACGGTAAATATGAAGGCGCTGGAACGTAGAGCAGGCCGCTGGAACATGCTTAAAATCAGGACGAAGATGATGCTGGGGATGAAGGTGTAGGAGATTAGTTCTTAACCTCCCCGCCCCTCGATGATATCTTTTCCCGCCCTGCCGCCCATTAACATCCGCGGCTTAACACGTAGATTTGCCCCACCCCGTGTAAACGTTATTTGATGGCGCCGATTAGGTCATCCATCCCTAGTTTTTTTAAGGTCTCATCGGTGGGGAGTCCGGTCTTCTCATCCCAGCCGCGTATCTGGTAGTACTCTTTCAGCATACCGGTGAATTTATCCCAGTCCAGCTTATTGCCGGTGGCATCTACGGCTTTGGCGCCGGGGCCGGGCATAATCATCTTGGCGCCGTGCACGTTGGTGAATATGGGTTCGGTGAAATTAACCTCGATTGGATAATCGTCCTCGGGAACCTTGTGGCCTTCCCGCACCCTGATGAGTCTCTGCATATTGAATATTCTCTCGGCAAAGGTCTCCAGCTCCGAGGCGGGCATTCCCGTTACGGCTGTGAAGATTTTCCCTTCGAGGTCGGGATCGCCGACGCCGTCCGGCGTGCTCAGCGAGTAGGTAATCGGCCAGATAAAATCGCAGAACCCTAGGCTGTCCCGCAGATAGGTGCGATTCTGTATGTTCCTGGCCGCCCGGGCTTTGCCCTCGTAAGTAGTCTGGTCGGCGGCGGCCTCGCTGCCCCAGAAGGCTCTGGCTATCTTGAGAAAGGATTCCGGGCTGACCGGTGTCGATGAAGGGTCGGCCTGGTGCATGCTCCAGGGCATACGCATATAGCCCATTTCATGGACGCTGATGGGGTGCATACGGGTCTCGAAAGGATATAGCAGGGCATGGGTCAGGTGTGCCCGTGGCGGGACGCCGTCATGCTGGCCGATGGGGGCGATACTGTGCATGAACTTGGCCTTTGCCTTATCGGATACTTTATCGCGGACTCTCATCATACCCTCGGCCAGGATATCGCCGAAGCCCTCGCGATGGGCTATCTTAAAAAGCAGTATTTCCAGGAATTCCCGGGTGCCTATCTTCGAAAGCTGCAGGCCGGTCTCCTCCTCGGTGAGGGCGCCGGACTTATAGCAGGCGTAGAGCCACTCGACCATGCTCTGAAGCTCGAACGTGCCGATGGAATAGTCATTGGCCAGGGTGGGGGCATCGTAGACCGTCTTGATGGGTTCGTCTTCATGCCCGTAAATCCACGGCAGGTAATATTCCATGGCCTGACAGCCTCGCAAGCCTTCCAGTTCCCGGTCTTTACCGAACCGGTAAATGTACTTGGAGCACACCATTCCGCACTGGTAACAGTGCCTTTGCCCAACGGGCTCCAGTACATGACCGTGATTGGTCATCTCCAACCGCGGCGTTATGGCCAGGCTCAGGGTCTTCCTGATTTTAAGGGTATACCGGTTGAGTTCCTTAAGACCAGCGGGGTCGGCTACGGTGGGATTACCCGTACCGTACGCGGTTATGGCCTTGAGGTTCTTGGAGGCCATTACCGCCCCGAACCCCGCCGTAACCGCGGCCTCCTGCGAACCGAAGATTGTAGATGTGCGTACCAGGTTTTCGCCGGCAACACCGGTAGTCACGAAGCTCGTTTTATCGCCGTGCGTCTCCTTAATGGCTTCCTGTACTTCATAAGCGCTTTTTCCCCATAAATGGGAGGCGTCGCGGAGTTCTACTTCGTCGTTGTTGATTATGAGATAGATAGGATCAGATGCCCGCCCGTCGATGACGATTCCGTCCCATCCGGCTTTCTTCAGCTGGGCGGGGAAGAGTCCGCCCATGCTGCCGTAGCAGTACCCTTCCGGGTAAGCCATGGGGGATTTCCCCGAGACGGACATGCGGGCGGCTCCCTGGGCGCCGGTAGCCAGCAGCGGCCCGGACATAAAGCCAAGCCTGTTCTCCGGGTCGAACGCCTTTATATCGGGCGTGACTTTCTCCCAGTAAAGCCGGGAGGCAAGACCCCTCCCCCCGAGGTATTTCTCGGCATATTTCTGCGTCGATATTTCGCTTATTTTAAAGCTGCTCAGGTCTACATGAAGAATCTTGCCCATATAACCGTGCATGAATGCACCTCCTCGATTTCTGACTACAGTTTAGCAGGGGGGAGTCCCGCGGTGCAAAAAGACTAGAGTTAAAATAACAATCCGGTCTGAATTCAAGTCAGGGCTATGAGGAAATTCTCTACCAGTCCGAGAGTGTTGTCTTTTACGCCATCCGGCGTCTCTATGCCGAGAAAGTGCATGTTGAACTCCATGATATCCAGACCGGCTATGGTGGGCTTCACTTTCCGGCAGCTATCGGCGATGATGCCGGCTATATCCAGGATATTCCGTTCGCTGAGTCCCGGACGGTCCATATACCGCGCGGCGTAGGTGCCGGCATAGGAGCCCACATCCAGGTCAAGGCTTACGTAAACATTCGGCGTTTTAATTCTCTCAATGAGGAACTTATTCAGGGTTTCAGCGTAATCTCCTTCGAAACGCTCACGGGGAAAGAAGCCGCACCCGCGTTTCTCGAAGTCGAGGTAGCCGTGGCGATAGCTCTCACCGCTTCCTTCAGCGGGGTAATCAGCAACACCGATGAATGTCAGGTTCTCCGGCAGGACGGCGCCGTTTTCCATAAGATACGCCCAGAAGTTCCCGCAGCAAAACTGATCGCTAAAACCGGGGGGTACGCTTGACATAACATCACCAGTCGACTGGTTGAGACCTTCCAGCCTCACCGAAAGCGGAATAGCGTCGAAATGCTGGTCGAGGACGACAATGCTGAGGTTATCCGGGCCATACTTTTCAGAGAGTGCGGATACTACCCCCGCCGTAGACGAGTGGTCGACGCCCAGCATAATTGGGATATCCGGGAATATCTTATCTTTGACGAATGACTGTACCTGCCTGGAAATTTCCAACAGGTCACCGCTGTCGAAGAAGCCCTGCATACTCTTGGCCGTGACGAAAGGAAGGTCTTCGGGCTCCGGTTTGGGTTGTAACCAGGAGGGCACGGGCAGCTTTCCCACCGGTTCGATATTGTGGTCTTTCAGGAAATTTCCCGTACTGCCGACCACGGCATCATACGGATCAATGCAGGCGGAAAGACCATCGAGGCCGGTACGGTCGGCGGCCATCCATGCCTGCTTGAGCTGAAGAGTCCAGGGGTCGTCGGCCGGGTCAAGCGCCACCCCGAAGAGCTTTTTAGCACGTTTAGATATACACATACAGGGTTTAATGCGAATAATTTACGTTCTATCTCTTTATAAATTTATAAATGGAATTATAAATATATTTCAGGCTCTTTTCGCTCGGGTAATGTCTTGCTCGTAAATTCTAATATCTTTTGAAAGTGCGGACTATCCATAACTCTCGCCTGAGTAGGACAGTTTTTAACACACGCGCAACATAAGATACAGGTATCCAGGTCGGTTATCACTGTATCGTTTATCGTAATCGCTGCGGTTGGACATACCTCGACACATGTTTCACACTTTGTGCATAGCGTTTCTTTGGTTGAGGGATATGTCTGTAGAAAATCCTCTGGGGTCTGCTGCATGGTATAGTAGGGAAAGTTACCGGGTATCTGTAACGGGGATATATCACCGATCGTCTTGATGTCTTTCAATTTATCCCCTATCTTTTTTCCGAATTCTCTTGCTTTCTTCATGTCTTCTGCGTCAGGACGTCCGCATGCAATTGGCATCAGTGAATGTTCGCCGATAAAAACCCCGGCAGCAACAGGTTTACAGCCTATTTCTACAGCAATATCATTTAACTCTAAAAGGGCGTCCTTATATTCCGCGTTGCCGTATACGACGACTATTACCGCTGGCGTATTATTAGCCTTAAGTCTTCGTAACCTGTGAATCGCGTCAGCCGGAACTCGGCGAGAATACACCGGAGTTCCTATAATGACTAATTCATCCTGTAGTTCCTCAAACCCGCGCGTTCTTGCCTCAGGCGGTGTTAAATCTAGATGGTCTACCACGTTAACACGAATTGCCCCAGCAATGCCTTCTAAGACTTTTTTTGTTGTTCTGTTAGGTGAAAAATATACCAGTTTTACCGAATTAATATTCATAATCCTCGCACACAAAGAGAAGGTTTTCTGGTACAGTAATCCTTCGTTTTTAGGATAAAAATATTTTTACCGGGAAGTCTATTTTGGATAGGCTTTTCCGTCACGCAGCTCGATGTAATTAACTTCGGCAAGTTCGTCCAGCATCAGCTGTACGTTAACGTTATAGAGCGGGGGATAGACTTCGTCCCGTTCAAACTCGGTGAATTTCTCTAGTATCTCATCGGCGGTTATTCCGGGATTTTCCCTGATTTTCTCCAGAACGCTCATCTCCCGCCGGTAATAGGGCAGGGTATACCCGCCGCTGGCAAGGTCGACGGGCTCCACTGAGAAATAGGCGGAAGTCCGGCAGTCGGCGCAGGCAAACGTCCCCCCGCCCTTCAGCCCCGTGGGGCGTTCCGGGGTAACGACAATCGATGATTTATCGCCGGAACCGGCGGGAGCTTCCTTCAGGGGGCGGAACCCGATTCCGTCGTACTCTTTCATCGAAGGGTCTTTGGCACTCAGGCCCGAGTATTTAAAGATAATCCGCTCGTAGGCCCTTTTCCCTGAAAAGAAGGTCTGCCATATCGTGGGTACCATGGTGAGAAGAACCCCCGGACAGATTCTGCCTTCAACCCTCTCTCCATCGTAGGTGAATTCCTCGCCAATCTCATAATCGAAGTGGCACGGGAACCTCTCCACGTCGTTCATGAATCCAATCAGCTTGCATTTGACTTTGAATGGCATTTTATATTCCTCCCTCTATCATTCTCAGGACAGGAGCTGCTATGATGATGTTTTAGGGGCTAGACAGTTCGCTCGTCAACAAACTCGATTAAGTCTTTAACGCGGTCTCTATCTTGTTCCGGCAGTACTTTCTGGAAGTTATCCTTGCAGTAAGCGCAGGCGGTTATCAGGAAGTCTGCCCTCGTGGCCTCGAAATCGTTAAGTCTTTCCCGAGCCGTCCATTCCGCCATATCAGGGAAATAGCTTCCTGATGCCCTGGCGCCGCAGCAGAACGAGTTCTCCCGGTTCCTGTCCATCTCCACCAACTCGACGCTGGCAAGGTGAGATAGGACTTCTCTGGGTGCGTCATAGATACCCAGGCCTCTTCCCAGGTAGCCT
>CAYYVO010000159.1:0-5465 GCA_964475175.1 uncultured Dehalococcoidaceae bacterium
AGTGGCCAGAAAACGCGGTATCTATGATGAGTATACGGAAGGCAAGACTGTAAGGAATGGATTAAAATCGGTTACGAAAGCTGCGGCATCAGGGACTTAATCAGCTGGGAAGAGCTCAACGAGAAGGGGTTCTACTGTATTCCCCCCGCCCGGGGTTGGCAGAACGACCCCACCCCCCGTTCGGATTTCTATAAAGACCCGGAGACACATCCGCTTAAAACGCCCACCGGCAAGATAGAGTTCGAGGCCACGGGCCTGCTGGAAAACTTCCCCGATGACGAAGAAAGACCGCCCGTGCCGCACTGGATTCCGTTCGGGAAGACCCACCAGGAAAGCCGGCTGCATCCCAGGTCGAATGAATATCCGCTGCTGCTTGTTTCCAACCACGGGAGATGGAGGTCGCATGCCCAGCTCGATGATGTTTCGTGGTTCCGGGAAATCCAGACCTGCAAAGTCAAAGGCCCGGACGGCTATATGTATGAGCCCGTCTGGATTAACCCGGTCGATGCAGCCTCCCGCAATATAGCCAGCGGGGATGTGGTTAAGATGTTCAACGAGCGCGGCATCGTCCTCGGCGGCGCTTACGTGACCGAAAGGATAATGCCCGGAGTGACCTACCAGGACCATGGCGCCAGGGTCGACCCCATAACGGACGGTATTGACCGGGGCGGGGCCAATAACCTCATCTCGCCGGACAGGACGACATCGCCGAATACGCAGGGACAGGTGGCCAGCGGCTTCCTCGTTCAGGTCGAAAAAGTCAGCCCCGAACAGATGGAAGAATGGATGAAACAGTACCCCGAGGCATTCCGGAGAGAATACGACCCCGATTCCGGTCTGCGCTTCGATGCCTGGATTGAAGAGGGGGAGCAGGAGTAACCATGACAGCGCAGCCAGTTGAAAAACAGCCGCAGGAAATAAGGTCGGCGGATAACACGTTGCAGACGCTACACCACCGGATGGCCGTAAACCGTTTCGGGCACAGGGTCATCGAAGGAGCGGTGCGGAATATCGGCCCCGATTCCGGCGTCGATGCTGAGCTAACAGTAGAGTATTACAGCGCCGACGGGAGACTCATCGGCACCGAGGTGGATTTCGTGCGGCGACTTGGGCCGGGTAAAACCGGGGCTTTCGAGGTGGTGTATTCCGGGGATGAACGCTGGAACATCAAGCATTACCGGATTGTGAACTTGAAAAGTGCCTAGCCCAACACGTCCATGGGTTCAAGTACCGGAATCACAAAATCGAGCCCGAGCCTTTGCAGTTCATTTTTCGGTGGTAATCCGTTTTCGGTAAGTTTCAATGCCTGTAGGTAATGATTCTTTTTAGCTTCTTCCCATTCTTCCCTTGTCCACACGGAGGTTGTGCCGTACTTGTTGGTTACCGGTTCGTCGAAAGCACGCTGCGGTATAAACGAATGTTTTTCCGGATTAAAACCTTCGCGGAGACTGAGGCACCTGCTGAAATAATCGATTCTCTGGGAAATATCGTTAATTTCCTCGATGCTTAGTTTCCAGCCGGCAGCGGCTTCGATAAAGGTACAAGCCACTGCCTGAGGCGGACCCCATATCTGGAAAAAGGCGAAAGAGGCGAACATACACATAGTTGCTGCGTCGAACAATCCGCTGCCGCCGCCGTGGCCTGCCCCGTAGGAGAGCCCGAGCCCATGTTCTCTGCTTCTCGGCTCGTATCTCGCGATGGCCTGGTTGGCACTGGAATGCCAGGCGTACCATTGCGACTCCGGACCGAAGACATCGATAGCGTGCCGCCATCCTTCGGCAAGAGCCGCGGGGGCATGGTCTTCTTTGTAGACGATTTTCTTCAGAAGCTCCAATGCGGCATCGCGGTCGCCCCATTTGAGATCAATTCCGCCGAGGTCTGCTTTAGTGATGATGCCGTTCTCGTAAAGGTCCATGGCAAAGGCCATAAGTCCCTGGGCATTTTCAGCATCCACGCCTAACTCTTCGAGTAAGGAATTTATCTCTTCTACCTCGTCGAAGCCCATCATGGCGTTGCCGCAAAGCCCGCAGGTATTACCGTGTCGCAGTTCGCCGCCGAAGGCCCCGTGGGGGGTGTTTTTAAAGAAAGGCTGAAAACAGGGAGAAGCGCAACCCGGGCAGCCGTGCGTCCAGGCGCGGTAGCTAAGCTCGTGAACATAGCTGTCGCTCCTATCGGCAACGGGGTCCCAGGAGGAATGTCCGTTCTTAAAGGAGTCCCCGCCGTAATTAAGCAGGGCCCTCATGCCGTCGTTAGCGCCGTACCGGCCCCATTCCGAAAGCTTCTGTGTCATGGTGGCCGGGTGCATCGCTTATTTTCTCTTTAGTTCCCATACCTTTTTATGGTCGGCATACGGCAGCGTTCTGGTTCCCTTAACTACTACGGCCTTGAGGTTCTTGGAGCCGAACACCGCTCCGATACCTCCGTTTGAGGCGCTGTGCACGTTCTCCGAGGTGGCATTGGCGAATTTAACCAGGTTTTCGCCTCCCGGCCCGATGCATAAAGCACCGAACTCCTGTCCGGTTTCCCGGTACAGCCGTTCGCGGAGCGTATTTTCCGTCTTGACCAGGTACTGCCCCCACAGGTCGGCGGCGTCTCTGATTTCTACTTTATCGTTATAAACAAACAGGTAAACCGGCCGGCTGGCTTTACCTTTTATCAGGATTCCGGCATTGTAGTTTGCCCTCATTAACTCGTCGCCGACAACGCCGGAGATACTCGCCTCCCCGGCCCAGCCTGTCAGGGGCGATAGGAAGGTGCAGCTTACCTTGGTGCCAACGAGTCCGGTTATCGGCCCAACGCCGATATGCAGGACATTATCAGCGCTCAAGGGGTCGGTGCCCTGAGGCACATTGTCCCAGACAAGCTTATTGCCGAGACCGCAGCCGCCGAGGTATTTCTTCACGGTTTCGCTAACGTCCACCACCTGGCTTTTCTCGGTTGTTAAATCAACTTCCAGCAGATTGAATTTCATTTCAGCCATCTTAATATCTCCTTATACAATAGCCTCAGGGACGCCAGGGTGGAGAGGCAATACTCTCCCGCGTCAGGGGATACAGCCTTCTGGCAACCATTGCGGCTTTTTCATCGGAGCTTTTCCTGGAGTTGTCCCTGAGCGGTCGGATACGTTCGACACGGTTATGATAATAGAGGGCGGTGGTGGGGCATATTTTGACGCACTGGGGATTCCTTTCACCGTTATTTTCCGTATCGCACAGGTCACAGACCAGAGGTTTATCAGATGCCTCCGGATTAAACCGTATGGCCTCGGTAGCGCAGGCATCCCGGCATGATAAACACGCAGTGCACCTGTCCTCATCTACTACCATGTGCAGCGTTTTTTCATCGAAATAGATAGCCGGAGGGGATACCGGGCAGGCTTGCTGGCACGGCCTTTCCTCCGCCTGGCACTGGCTGCACGTCACCGTGACCGCTTTCGGTAGGGGCAGCAGGAAATTGCGCACGTAAATCCTGGCAAAGTCTTTATTGATTACCCCGTAGTGCTGCATGGAACAGGCCTCGGCGCAAAGGCCGCAGCCGACACATTTCATTACATCGCAATCGATGAAAGCCTCCCCCCTCGGCGGCGGGTAAATCTCCCTCCCCCAGACCGGCTCGGATGTATGCTCGGTCTCCAGGTGAGTTTTAAGTAAACTGAGGGTATCCATTTCCTGCTCGCAGTAGGGGCAGGCATATTTAATTATCTCCTGTGCCATGTCTCTACCTCCTTAATCACCGGTTCTTTACAATCGTCAAGAATATTTCTCTACAAGCTCAAGCATCCTGCCAAAGAACTTCCGGCCCGGTAGTCCTTTAGCTTCCACTGCATCGACGGCCGCATCCAGATTTGGTTGTACCAACTGGCGCCATCTTTCAAGTTCATCCGGGGACACTATTATCAGTTCGCCTTTCTCCTTGATATAATCCAATGCCTCGTCTAAATGATTATCGGAGTCCCTGCCGCCCTGAATTGCATACCAGCAATCAGCACCGGTGGGCCCGATTTCTTCGATAATTTTACAAATGTCCGGCGGCAGGCTGTTCCAGGTATCCCATTTCATATATATACGCATGGGATGCATGGTTATCGACTTGTCTCCGGCGAGAGTGCAATATGGCGCTGCCCCGTCCGCCAGCTTAAACATATGGGCGGGGAGTACACCCAATACCGCAGCGTCCAAATCCCCTTTTTCCAGCATCCGGCTCATCTCGAACCAGCCGACATGCATCGGAGTGCCCCCGAAGGCTTCAACAACCCCGTCTATCATCGATAGCGACCTTGTCCTGGCACCCTTGAAGTCCTCCAGCGTCTTTATCGGCCCCCAGGCCTTGCTGGAGAAGATGGCCAGTAATGCGCCAAGCGCCAGGCCTACCACCTTTACATCGTTCAGCTCCTGCCGCAATTCGGGAGATTCTTTATAGAGTTGCGCAATCACCTTGCTGCCGACGGTTGAACTGGGAAAGATAAAAGGAATCTGAACGAGGTTGAGTAAAGGATAACGGTCACCCATAGCCGGGACGTCACGGACTAAATCCGCAGCTTTGATAGCCTCCGGGTCTTCGCCGCTGGTTTTTCTGAAACTTACTCTGCCATCGGTGCGGTTCTCAACCTCTTTCATCCACAGGTCCATTATTTCCACGCCGTGGTCATGTATATTATGAAATACTAGTTCTATCGGTTTTTCCACAGGATTTTTCCCGGTATCGGAGTTCATAGAATTTCCTCCTTATATAACTGCTGGTAAAATTATACTTTATGGTATTATACACTTACTCAAAATATATATAATTCTTCTGTATTATACTCGTTAAAGCGTGTCGCAATCTATTCGCTAGAATAGCTTTGGAGAAGTTTCGTCCGGAAGAGCCGGCAGCGCTACCGGATTAATAAGGTAAAAACTGACCGGAATATGCTATAATTGTCCTGTAATTGGGCTGCCGTTCAGCTGGTAGAGAACTCCCTCTTTTTTAATACAATATCTTTCCTGCCGTCCCTTTATACCACTGATAACAGTTTACCAATGTCAATTAAAAGAAATGTGAGCGTGATGAAAATGGAGAAAACAGCAAGGCAAATCCGCAAAGAGAGAGACAAAAGGATAATGAACGCCATCCAGCTAAGGATGCCGGACAGGGTACCGATTATTTGCGCGATGGGTTATTTCCCGGCCAAATATGTGGGCATACCCTGTTCCGCCGCTTATTATGATTTCGATGCCTGGTATGATGCTTATGAGAAAACACTAAGGGACTTCCAGCCCGATTTGATTTACCCGCAGGGATTTATGCCGGGTAAAGCACTGGAAATCCTTGAGCCCAAGCAAATGAAGTGGCCGGGACACGGTGTCGAACCTCACCAGGGGCACCAGTCTATAGAAGTCAATAATATGAAGGCGGACGAGTTCGACCTATATATGAATGACCCGTCCGACTACATGCTACGGGTATTCATGTCACGCACCAGCGAC
>CAYYVO010000160.1:0-5461 GCA_964475175.1 uncultured Dehalococcoidaceae bacterium
GAGGGCATCGGTATACCTCATGTCGATTTCATGCTGGCTGGGGGCGACCTCGTGGTGAGAGTATTCGACGCCGATACCCATTTCCTCGAGTGTCAGCACCGTATCTTTTCTCATATCCACGGCGGCATCCCGCGGCGTCAGGTCGAAATAGCCGCCCTTGTCGAGTAATTTAGTGGTGGGTGTGGTGGGGTCATCCGCATTCTGCGCGAAGTAAAAGAACTCGAGCTCGGGGCCTACGTAATAGGTATAACCCAGGTCGGCGGCGCGCTTGAGGTTCCTCTTCAGCACATACCGGGGGTCGCCGTCGAAGGGCTCGCCGCCGGGCCTCAAGATATCGCAGAACATGCGTGCCACGGTGTGGTGCTCGCGGGGCCGCCAGGGCAGTAGCTGCCAGGTATCGGGGTCGGGCATTGCTACCATATCGCTTTCATCGATACGGGCAAAACCCTGGATTGAAGAACCGTCAAAACCCATGCCTTCTTCAAGGGCGCCTTCAAGTTCCTCTACGGTGATGGCGAAACTCTTGAGAATACCAAGGATATCGGTAAACCAGAGCCGGATGAACTTGACATCGTGCTCTTTGGCCATCTTGAGGACGTATTCTTTTGCCTCTTCCTTACTTCTGTTTTTCATTTTCTCCTCCCATAATTTTATAATTTAATATTTCAAAAGTCACTTTCATTTTCCTACATATATCTCCCCCTGACCGTTTTATATCGCATTTTCATTTCTATCGCCGGTCCTTACCCTTATTACGCCCTCTACCGGCAGGACGAATATTTTACCGTCACCGGTCTCGCCCGTCCTGGCAGTTCTGATGATGGCATCCAGTGCTATGGAAACATCCTCGTCGAGAACCACCAGTTCAAGCTTGATTTTGGGCAGCAGGTCCACGCGGTACTCTCCCGCCCGCCACTGCAACACGATTCCCTTCTGCTTGCCGCGGCCGCTGACCTGGCTGACGGTCATACCGAAGTAGCTGTTTTCCTCCAGGGCAGCCTTAACGGCATTCAGTCTTTCTTCACGTATAATCGCTTCAATCTTCTTCATCTTAGCAGCCCTCCGTAGGCCCTTTCGCCATGCTGCGAGAGGTCAAGACCGACCGTCTCGTCCATCTGGCCTACCCTGAGGCCGATGGTAACGTCTATCAGCTTGCCGAGTATCCAGGTGACGACGAAGGCAAATCAGGCGACAGCTACGATGCTTATTAGCTGATTCACTACCTGTGACCAGTTTCCTTCGATGAGACCGGAGACTCCGCCGACTGCCGAGCTGGCGAAGATACCTGTGGCCAGGGATCCCCAGATTCCGCCCATGCCGTGGACGGCGAAGACATCCAGAGAGTCATCAAAGTGGAGTTTATTCTTCATCAGTACCACACTGTAGTAGCAGATTATGGAAACGATGATTCCGATAGGAATGGCTGCCAGCGGCGTTACAAAACCGGCTGCGGGTGTTATCGCCACCAGGCCGGCCACCGCCCCGGTAACGGTTCCCAGCAGGCTGGGACGATGGTGTATCCAGCTGATTATCATCCATGTGAAACCCGCTGCCGCCGCTGAAAGATTGGTGGCAACAAATGCGTTAGCCGCCAGACCGCCTGATGTAAGGGCGCTGCCGGCGTTGAAACCGAACCACCCGAACCAGAGCAGACCGGCGCCAAGCGCTACCATCGGTATATTATTCGCTTCCATAGTATTTCCGGGAAAACCGCGGCGTCTGCCGAGTAACAGGACGAGGGCCAGGGCTGATATACCCGCGTTGATATGGACGACGGCGCCGCCGGCGAAGTCCAGAGTTCCCAGTGAGCCCAGCCAGCCGCCGTCACCCCAGACCCAGTGACATACCGGGGCATATACAACTGTGACCCACAGGGCCGAGAAAATCATCAGGGAACTGAATTTGATTCTTTCCACCACGGCGCCGGTAATCAGGGCTACCGTGATAATGGCGAACATCCCCTGAAATGCCATGAAGGCCAGGTGCGGTACCGAGGATGCATACACATCCGAAGGCCCCATCCCTACATTCATCAACCCGAGGAAGTTGAACCCGCCGATGAAACCTCCATTATCCGAGCCAAAGGCGAGACTGTACCCCCAGAGCGCCCAAAAAATCCCGATAAGGCCCATGATGGCAAAGCTCATCATAATAGTGGAAAGCAGGTTTTTCCGCCGTGCCATGCCGCCGTAAAACAGGGCAAGGCCCGGGGTCATCAGCAGCACCAGCGCCGATGAAACCAGTATCCAGGCAGTATCCCCGGTGTTGATAGGCATCTTGTAATATCCTCCTGATAGTCTGGATAATTAAATGTTATCAGACCGATATTACGATTATATTACGCATATATTACAATCATGTTACATGATTATTTGGAGTTTGCCCGGGCCGGGCCGGAAGAGAAGTTTTTAGACAGCTGGGGGCTGATTATCAACGGGATTTAACCCGATAGCCGATATTCCTGACGGTCTCGATGAAGGAGTGGTTGGCGTCCTCTATCTTACTGCGGAGTCGGCGTATATGCACGTCTACGGTGCGGTCGCCGCCGTAGTAGTCGTAACCCCAGATTTTATCGAGTAGAGTCTGGCGGGTATAGACCCGCCCCGGATTGCCTGCCAGCAGCTTGAGCATTTCATATTCTTTGAAGGTAAGCTCGATGATGTTTCCTTCTACGGATACATCGCAGGTAGCGAGGTCTATCACAAGGTCATCGCAAATGATTTTCTCGCTGGTGTCTTTGACTTCACCTTTATTCTGGACCAGTCGATTTATCCTTAGAAGGAGCTCTCCGGTGTGATAGGGCCCGGCGATAAAGTCATCGTACTCAAGTTTACCGTCGATACTACTGATTATCTTTTCAGGGATAAGAGCTATTAACGGCAGGCCTTTATCTTTCCTCACCTTTTTAGCAGCGTCCCATGTTATGGGGTCGGGTACTGGCGTATCTATTTCAAAGAGGAGTATATCCGGCTGCCGGCTGTGGACGGCATGTGGAAAGTCATCATCGGGGGAGGTGATATAGCATTTCAGGTCATGCCGGGATAGACTCCTGCGGAGTTCCAACTGCGCTTCGCCCTCACGGGCTATAATTAAAACTCGTATCATGCCTCACCCCATTACACCTAGTAGGCATAAAGCCTTCCATAAGGACGGAGCCAGCGTGGAAAGAGTTTAATAAACCTGTGGTCAAGTATTTTTTCGGCCTCACCGCCGAAATTTTTAGTATATTCACCGATATGGTGCCGGAGTATTTTATAGTCCGCTTCTTCAAGGTCGGTCACGCCTACTTCCTTGCCCAGCTGGTAGTCGTCGACATTGCCCCGCAGGTAAATGACCCCGCCGTGCATGCCGGTGCCGATAAATCGCGCCTTGTGTTTTTTATCTTTACCCAGATTCAAGCCCAGCAGGACTAGAATACCCCCGGCCATGTATTCCCCGAAGAAGTCCTGGGCGGTACCGCCGATGACCACCACCGGCTTCTTTTCCTGGTATTCTTTCATGTGGATACCAGCCCGGTAGCCTACGTCCTCGCGGATATATATTCTGCCGCCCCTGGCGGAAAGACCGACGGTATCGCCGGCGTGGCCGTGGACGATTATTTCGCCTTCGTTCATGGTATTACCCAGGCCGTCCTGAGCATTCCCGTGGACGATAATCCTGGGGCCGTTCATGAAAGCACCGAGGTCATTGCCGGGAGTGCCGAAAATTTCAATCTCCACCGGCTTGTTCAGGTCAGTGCCGATATACCGCTGTCCATGGACGTTGCGCAGCTCTATCTTCCGGGTGCCGTTGGTGACGATATCTCTGAGTCTGGCATTGAGGTCACGATAGTACACACCGCTGGCGTCCAGATTGACCGGTGATTTCTCCTTGGTGTCCGTCATCGCTAGCTACCTGCCATCCTAACTCCCAGAATTTCCAGCTCGGTATCGGTCAGGCCGACACCCCGCAGGTGAAGGCGGTTCCCGCGCAAGCTTTCCAGGGCATTTACGCCGAGTCCGCCCAGAATATCTTTCAGCTCGATGCTCCAGCCGCGGAGCAGGTTGGCCGCCCGGCGGGCGCCGATATCCGGATTAATCCGTTTGGCCAGGCGAAGGTCTGTAGTGCAGATGCCCCAGGCGCATTTGCCGGTATGGCACTGCTGGCAGACGTGGCAGCCCAGCGAGATGAGGGCGGCCGTGCCGATGTAAACGGCATCCGCCCCGAGGGCGATTGCCTTGGCGACATCGCCGCTGCTCCTGATTCCGCCCGAGACCACGATAGAGGCCTGATTCCTTATGCCTTCCTGACGCAATCGAGTGTCCACCGAGGCCAGCGCCAGCTCAATGGGAATACCCACATTGTCACGGATTACCTTAGGGGCAGCGCCGGTGGCCCCGCGCAGCCCGTCGAGGACGACGATATCCGCACCGCCCCTGACGATGCCGCTGGCAATGGCGGCAGAATTGTGTACGGCGGCAATCTTTACCGATACCGGCTTGGTATAATTGGTGGCTTCCTTGAGCGCATATATTAGCTGCGCCAGGTCTTCGATAGAGTAAATATCATGCTGGGGCGCCGGTGAAATAGCATCGGTACCCTCGGGAATCATGCGCGTCAATGATACGTCGGCGCTTACCTTCTCGCCGGGCAGGTGCCCGCCGATGCCCGGCTTGGCACCCTGACCTATCTTAATTTCGACCACCCTGGCGGTATCCAGGTAATCGGCGTGAACGCCGAACCGGCCTGAAGCCACCTGAACGATAGTGTTATTGCCGTATTTATAAAGACTGGGATGAAGTCCGCCTTCGCCGGTATTCCAGAGCGTGCCCATCTCCGTGGCCGCCCGCGCCAGCGACTCATGGACGTTGAGACTTACGGCACCGTAAGACATGGCGGCAAACATTATCGGCACGTCCAGTTTGACCAGCGGCGCTATCTCGGTTTTCAAGTCCAGCGTTTCGGGGTCTACTTCCAGCCGGTCGGGCTTTTTACCCAGATAGGTGGTCAGCTCCATCGGCTCACGCAGGGGGTCGATAGACGGATTGGTTACCTGGCTGGCGTTGAGCAGCAGGTGGTCCCAGTAAATACGCTGTGTCTTATCGTCACCCATACCGGTGAGGAGCACCCCGCCGGTTTCAGCCTGCTTGTTGATATCCTCGATTACTTCAGGTCGCCAGTTGAAGTTACCGCGAGAGTCCAGCGGTTTATGGGTGATGGTTAACGCGTTAGTAGGGCAGAACACGGTGCAGCGCTGGCAGCCGACACACTTGCTTTCATCGCTCATGATTTCGTCTTCTTCGGCGTCATAGGTATTCGCCCCGAAGCTGCACTGGTTCACACAGACCTGGCACTGGATACACCGGTCTTTATCTCTATCTATTATAAATTTAGGCGCAAGATACGTTTTCATTTCAATCCTCGAAATTTCCTCTCCCCAACGCGGGAGAGGATTAAGGTGAGGGGGATTCATCCGTTTTTC
>CAYYVO010000161.1:0-5359 GCA_964475175.1 uncultured Dehalococcoidaceae bacterium
GGATAAATATTACCAGGAGGAAAGAACATGTTGCTTAAAGATAGAGTTGCCATTATCACCGGGGGCGCCCGGGGCATGGGGCGGGCAATCGCATTACGCTTCGCTGCGGAAGGCTGCTCCTCGGTTATCGCCGATGTCCTCGATAATGACGGCGTAAAAACGGTCGATGATGTTAAAAAGGCCGGCAGGGAAGCCATCTACGTCCGCTGTGATGTCACCGACAGCGCCAAGGTGAGAGAGATGGTAGCCAAAGCAATTGTGAGGTTCAAGAAAGTGGATATCATGGTAAACTGCGCCGGCATCGGCAAACCGCCAAAACTGATTAACGATATCTCCGAGGAAGAGTATGACCAGGTTGTGGGCGTTAATATGAAGGGCATCTTCCTTTGCCTGCAGGCAATCGCCCCGCACATGAAAGAGAATAACTACGGTAAAATTATCAACATAGCCTCGCTGGCGGGTATTTCCCCCGCCCCGTTTGCTATCCATTACGCCGCCGCCAAGGCGGCCGCCAAGCACCTGTCCGACTGCTTTGCGCTGGAGATGGCTAAATATAACGTGACCTGCAACGCCATTCTCCCGGGGATGATTCGCACGGACATGACCGCGTACTTTGCCCCGCCGATGATTAAAGACCTGGATGCCTTCATGGGGGAGATGGCCAAGGGCATACCTTTGGGGAGGGAAGGCACGGTGGACGATATCGCCTCGGCGGCGCTGTTCCTGGCTTCCGACGAATCATCGTATATTACCGGGGATAGCATAAGAGTCGGCGGCGGTATGCCGAACCGGGGCGCGCCGTAACCGCCCGGTATTTATTTCTAGGCGGAGTACAGGGCGGATCCGGTGTTGTTTTTAGAAATCTTATCGGATATGCGTCCAGCACTCGCCTTTAGTTCTTCGATGACCCTTTCCAGCCTTGGTCGAAGGCGGCTTTCCGGTCCTACCACACTTAAAACTACCGGTAATATATAGTTTCTAATAGGCACGGATATGCACAAAGCCCCATCGATTCTTTCGCCGTGACTGACCGCGTATCCCTGCTCTCGTATTTCTTCCAACTGTGTCATCAGCTGGCCTTTAGCACCGATGGATAGCTTCGTATCTGGAGAAATAATGGCATTTTCCAGCACTATTTTCAACTGTTTATCACCGAGCTGTGAAAGCAGTACTTTAGCCGAGGCGCCCGAATGCAGAGGTACGGTGATTCTACCGTCCTGCGTAACTCTGAGGTCATGGATACTAGGGATTTCGTAGAGGAAGTAAAGTTGTGTCCCTATCATGACATCCAGGGTCGCCGTTTCCTCCGATAGAGCGGACAGGCGTTTCATCTCGTCGGCGGCATACATAATCAGGTATTCATGTGTTGTCGCCGGATTTGATGCCAACTGCACAATCAGGGGACCCAGATAGTAACGGCGGTCTGCGGTGTTCTGTACCACCAGTCGGGATTGTTGGAGCAGCTTGAGAACTCTGTGTACGGTGGACTTGCCGAGATTACATTGCCGGGAGATATCGGTCACGGTGTGAACGCCATCGCTCAGGCAGAGAAGAACATCGGTAGCATGAGCGATTGAGCCGGTAGGCGGGGAGGCTGCTTTTCGCTTGGTATTCCGCTTATCTGAATTAATGTCCCTCTTCGGCATGTTTTTATTATATCATTCCTATATTGTACAATGCTATTCAGCGAAGTAATGACAGGAGGTTGAATAAGAATGTCCGCAGGTAAATACAGCCAATATGTTATCAAGGCGCCGACACTGAAAGGAGATTTCCCCCCGCTGGCGCAGAGGATGGTTTATGACGGTCTAACCGGCGGCGGCACCGGCCATGTCGGCATAAGATATTCGTACTTTTACGGTCCCCCGTTCCAGTTCGAAGTGCCTCACAAACATGACTATGACCAGTTCCTGTGTTTTCTGGGCACCCCGGAAGACGTCAGGGATTTCGATGCTGAAGTGGAAATATGGCTGGGCGATGAGATGGAAAAGCACACCATAACTGAGTCCACCATCGTCCATGTACCCGCGGGGCTGCTGCACTGCCCTATGAACTATAAGCGGATAAGCAAACCTATCATGTTGATTAATATTACTCTCGAGGGAGAATACGTAAAGAAGAGCGCCGAGGGCGAGCTGCTGCCCTGGAAGCCGGAAGACATGAAGAAACTGAAGAAGAAAAAGGAGTAAGGTAGAAGAGAAGGGTATCGGTATTATTTAAAGGGGTGGCACCAGCAGTAGAGGTGTTTCACCCCTTTACTTTTTTCTGGAGCGGGAGACGAGGCTCGAACTCGCGACCCTCTGCTTGGGAAGCAGATGCTCTACCACTGAGCTACTCCCGCGCAAAACGCTTATATTTTAGACCAAAAGGCTATGGTTGTAAAGAAGTAAAGGCCTCATTCTCCGTGAAAACAGCAGTATTATCGCCTGCCCGGAGGTGTTAATAGTGTAAAAAAGAGTACATTATTTGACTTTTAAATAGTGCATTGATATACTTCCATTGGCAGGTTTCCCTGCACGCAAAAAACGGTAAGTTCAGACCGTTCGCGGATATACCAATAATTTAACTAAGGAGGCTAGGTTTATGTCTGGAGACTATGTCAATCTGCTCGCAGATCTGAAAGAAGGCGAGGTTCTCAAGCTGACCAAGGAAAGAATCGATTCTGGTGAGGACCCGATGAAAATCTTAGAAGACGGCCGGAAAGGAATGGAAATCGTAGGTAAGCGCTTTGCCGACGGCGAGTACTTCCTGCCCGAACTCGTTTTTTCCGGCGAACTTCTGAAACAGGTAACCGAGATGGTAAAACCGCATCTCACTCAGGCGGTGGAAACCAAACGTCTTGGCACCATTGTCATCGGCACGGTTGCCGGTGACATCCATGATATCGGCCTGAATATCGTCGATTTCATGCTTGATGTCAACGGTTTCGAGGTTCATAATCTAGGCGTGGATGTTCCCAAGGAGAAATTCGTAGAAAAAGTAAAAGAGACCAAAGCGCCCATCGTGGGGCTGAGTGGATTCCTGACACCCGCCTTCGACGCCATGAAAGAGACAGTAGAGGCCTTGGAAGCAGCCGGCCTGAGAGATGGCGTTAAAATCATGATAGGCGGCGGACAGATGGATAATGAGGTAAAGAAATACGCCAAAGCCGATGCCTTCGGTAAGGACGCCATGGCCGCGGTATCTCTTGCCAAGCAGTGGGTTGGAGCGAGCTAGCCATGGATAAGCAATGGGTGGAGTTGACTCCTGAAGAAAAACGAGAAGAGCGGTTCAAGCGCTGGCTTTCTCCCCAGGGTGTTACTTTCTCCAGCCCGAATGCTGAAAAGGGCTATAAAGACAGAGTAAACAGATTCATCAAAGCCTTTCAGTTGAAAGAGCCGGACCGGGTACCTTGCATCCTGCCCGCCAGTAATTACGCGGCATACTATGCCGGTACAGACCTCCGCACCGTAATGTATGACTACGATATGCTCAGCAAGGCCTGGCTTAAATTCTTCCATGACTTTTTTGACGATCTGGATACATACATACCGCCTGCTCTGGTTCCACCGGCGAAAGCCCTGGAGGCAGTGGACTATAAACTTTATAAATGGCCCGGCCATGGTATCTCCGGTGATACGACGTCATATCAATGCGTTGAAGCCGAGTACATGAAGGCGGACGAATACGATGCCCTTATAAACGACCCCACCAATTTCTGGATACGCACCTATATGCCCCGTGTCTTTGGAGCTTTTGAAGCCTGGCGAAGTATCCCTGCTTTCACCAGTTTTGAAGAAATCGCCATACAGAACTTCATACCTTACGGCATGCCGGAAGTCCAGGCTTCCTTCCAGGCCCTGCTTGCGGCCGGAACGGAAAGTCTGAAATGGATAATGGCAGTCGGCGCTGTCGCTGCAGAAGCAACGGCGGCCGGGATACCCGGTATTATGAGCGGGCTGGCCAAAGCGCCCTTCGATACCCTCGGGGATACGTTGAGGGGAACCCAGGGCATCATGATGGATATGTTCCAGAGGCCGGACAAAGTCCATGAAGCTATGGCAAGAATCGCACCGCTGGCTATCGAATCGGCTATAGGTGCCGCCAACTCGGGTGCTGTGCCTGTGGTAATGATGCCGCTGCACAAAGGGGCCGATGGATTCATGTCCGATAAACAGTACGAGACATTCTACTGGCCTACCTTTAAACAGGTCATCATGGCACTGGTCGAAGAAGGTATCCAGGTTATACTCTTCGCCGAGGGCAGCTATAATACCCGATTTGACTTTATCAAAGACCTGCCCAAAGGCGCGACGGCATGGTGGTTCGACCAGACTGATATGGCCAGAGCCAAAAAGGAACTCGGTGATGTATGCTGCATTATGGGCAATGTGCCCACTTCTTTGATGATGACCGGTACTCCGCAGGAAGTCAAGGAGCACTGCCGCAAGCTCATCGATGCATGCGGCAAAGGCGGCGGTTATATACTCACCGGCGGTGCAAATATCGACAAGGGTAGTGCGGAGAATATGCATGCCATGATGGCAGCCGCTAAAGAGTACGGCGTTTACAGCTAACCGTATAATATCTTTGCTACGATTCCAGCGCCTGTCCCGGTGTCTTTTTCAACAAACACAGCCGGCAGCAGGCTCCTGTTGTTTTAGAAAGGATTGATATGGAGAAACAATGGGAAGATATGTCCTGGCAGGAGAGACGGGAGGAGCGGTTCAAGAAATGGCTTGATACTTCCGATATAAAGTTTAAAAGTCCGGAAGCCAAGAAGAAATATAAAGCCCGCGCCACCCGCGTGATAAGAGCCATAAAGCTGAAAATACCGGACCGAGTTCCCGTCCATATCCCGGGTGGCTCCATTGTAGCCTATAACGCCGGTCTTACCCTCGAGGATGTCCTCTACGATCACGAAAAAATCAAACCCGCCTGGATAAAGTTCATTCGGGACTTTGATATTGATAATAATGACGGCCCCGGCTTCTTTTCCGGTAAAGCCTACGAGATACTGGACTACAAGGTAAACCGCTGGCCCGGGCACGGTCTTCCCTCCAGTCAGACCTTGCACCAGTTCGTGGAAAAAGAGTACATGAAGCCGGACGAATACGATATCTTGATAAATGACGAGTTCGACTTCGGTCTGCGGTACTTTCTGCCGCGAACGTGGGGCGCCTTCGAGCCGTTTGCCAGCATTCCGTCATTCGCTTCATACCAGGGTCTGCCCCAGCGTCTCATGATGATGTGCCAGGACCCCGCCTTCCAGAAATTCTTTAAAGCTATCTGCGAAGCCAGCGAGGAGAATGCCAAGTGGCAGAAGGTCGACGCCGAGTGCAGCCGCATCTCCCTGGAAGAGGGCTTCCCCCCGTTGATG
>CAYYVO010000162.1:0-5339 GCA_964475175.1 uncultured Dehalococcoidaceae bacterium
GTCATTATGAGCATGAATTCCTACCGATACCGGAGTTGCCTTTACCGCCGCCCTGGTTGCTTTGGAAATTTCATCGGGAAGGGCGCCGCCGTTGGTATCACAGAGTACCAGGCAGTCTGCCCCGGCTTCGGCCGCTACCTCCAGAGTCTTGAGTGCATAATCAGCGTCGGATTTATAACCGTCGAAGTAATGCTCGGCATCGAAAAATACTTTTATACCCTTTGACTTGAGAAAACGTATGGAATCGGCTATCATGCTGAGATTTTCTTCCAGCGTGGTCTTCAATACGCGCGAAACCTGTAAATCCGAGCTCTTAGCCACAAGAGTCGCTATCTTGACATTGGCTTCAACCAGCATGAGAAGATTATTATCATCTTCAGCTTTTGTATCACGACGGCGGGTGCTGCCAAAAGCTACTATCTGCGTGTTTTTCAGCGACAGGTTGTGCACCTTCTTGTAGAACTCGGCATCTTTAGGATTTGAGCCCGGCCAGCCGCCTTCTACGTAGTGAACACCAAGCTCATCCAGCTTCTCGACGATATGGAGCTTGTCCACCACGGAGAAAGATATTCCCTCGCTCTGCGCTCCATCGCGCAACGTGGTATCGTAGAGTTCAACCTTTGCCAATGTCTAGCCTCCCGCCTTACCGGCTATCAGGTCGCCCATTTCTTTGGTTCCCACCTTTGTTTTCCCTTCGTACATTATATCATAGGTCCGATAACCTCCGTTCAGGACGGTCTCGACGGCGTTTTCTATTGCTTGCGCTTCTTCCTCCAGAGCGAATGAGTATCGCAACATCATGGCCACGCTGAGAATGATAGCAATGGGATTGGCCATATCGAGTCCGGCGCGACGCGGCGCGCTGCCGTGAATCGGTTCGTAAAGCCCGAACGTCCTGGCGCCTGCTTCCGGCACCCCGGCCAGGCTGGCTGAAGGGAGCATCCCCATCGACCCGGCCAGCATCGATGCTTCGTCGGTCAGGATATCACCAAACGTATTTTCCGTAACCAGTACATCAAGGTAAGTTGGATTCTGGATAATCCGCATCGAGCAGGCATCCACGAGCATATGCTCAAGGGTTACGTCCGGGTAATCATTGGCCACTTCCACGGCCACTTGGCGCCACAGCCGTGACGACTCCAGGACATTGGCTTTATCGACGGAAATGAGCTTCTTCTGGCGGGCTCGCGCCAGCTCGAAACCCACCCTTACGATACGCTCGATTTCCTGCTCCGAGTACGCCATGGAGTCCACGGCCCGTCTGCCCTTGGACGTCTCCCAGCGCCGCTTGGGTTTGCCGAAATACAGCCCCCCGGTAAGCTCCCGCACGAAGATAAAATCGACTCCCCTGATTACATCAGGCTTGAGGTTGGCCGAGTCTACCAGCACTGGAAATACCTTGACAGGGCGCAGGTTGGCGAACAGTCCCAGGTACTTTCTAAGTTCCAGCAGGCCGTCTTCCGGGCGTACTTTCGCCAACGGGTCGTCCCACTTGGGGCCTCCCACGGCGCCGAGTAAAACTGCGTCCGATTTCATGCACATTTTCAAAGTATCTTTGGAAACGGCCACGCCCTCGTTATCTATAGCCGCCCCGCCGATGTGCCGGTTATTCATGTTGAAACTGTGCCCGTATTTATTGCCGACCGCCTCCAGGACCTTGATTGCTTCGGCGGTAACATCGGGTCCGACACCGTCGCCGGGTAAAACTGTCAGGTTAAATTTCACTTATATCCTCCTGGCCAATCGTTGTTTGGTATATTCAATGAGTCCGCCGGCCGAAATCAGCTCGGACATGAACTCGGGATAAGGTTCGGCGATGAATGTCCTGCCGCTGGTGAGGTTCTGTATCTCGCCTTTTTCAAGGTCGACTTCCAGAATGTCGCCGGCATTGGTATTGGCTACCGCCTCGGCGCATTCCAGCAGCGGCAGGCCGATGTTGATGGCGTTGCGGAAGAAGATACGGGCGAAGCTGGCGGCGATAACACAGGAGACGCCTGACGCCTTTATGGCCAGCGGGGCATGCTCCCGCGAGGAGCCGCAACCGAAGTTTGTTGTAGCCACGATGATATCGCCCTGCTTTACCTTATTTACAAAGTCGGCATCGATATCTTCCATGCAGTGCTGCGCCAGCTCATCGGGGTCGGGCACATTAAGATAGCGTGCCGGAATAATAACGTCCGTATTGACATCGGCGCCGTATTTATGTATCTTGCCTTTGAGTTTCATAATATTACTAACCTTACCCCCTGTATCCCCCTCTCCTTCTGAGGCAGGGTGAAGGAGAGGGGGAAGATTATTTTTCAAAGGGGCTTCGCCCCTTTTAATCCTCTCTATACTACCAACAGCTTACTCTCCCGGCCCTTTACGCGCTTGGGCTTGTCCGCTTTATCCCTGTATCACCATCTCTGTGATTACGCACTTCTATATACTGCCTCATATTCATACCATATCAGCGAGTTTTTTACTGCCAGCTCTTACGTAACTTAGCCATACTGACCGCCTAAGTAGCTTTTCTTCTGAAAGCGTTCCACATAGGAACTTTTTTCATATATTCCCTGTATTCGTCTCCGAACTTCTCAATGTTAAAAGCATCCTCTTTTTTGGACGCCATCCAGAAGCAGAAGATAGCTACCAGCCCTAATATTGTGGACGGAACCGATTGAATTACCAACATAATCCCAATCATAGCAATTGCACAACCCAAACAAAAGGGATGGCGCACAATTCCATACACCCCACTCTTTATCAGTTCAGTAGTATGCTCCCAACCAGACTCTGGTTTCCCTTTGTGTTTCAGGCTAATGAACGAAGGAATTACAAAGGCAATACCAAGGACAATAACAGCATAACCAATGTGTAACAACAGGCGAATATCTACGCTCTTCCATATCGAACCTAGTACAATCAAAGAAAAATAAATACCTATTCCGCAAGACATGTAAATCTCGTGGGTTATGTGTTTTCTAGCCACTGGAATTAGCCACCAAAAGATAATGGCTATCCAGATACCAGCACAGATTATGTATGCCCAAATATACACAACTCTCCCCAAAAGGAATGACAAACTTGATAATCGGTATCCCTGTAATTACGCACTTCTATATACCGCCTCATAGTCATACCATATTAATGAGTTTTTTATCGAAGTGTGAATTTTAGAAAAATCGCTCGTCTGGACAAATGAATCTAACTCAGGCATGGTGGTTATACCGAAGCTATGCTTGAACGAACTGCCCAATCTGGCAAACAGTCTCTTGTAAACAAAGTCATAGTAAATGAAATAGCCCTCTGGCTTCAGCACCCTCCGTATCTCGCTTAAAGCACCCAACCAGTTAGATATGTGGTGCGTGGTTCCAAAAGATAGCACAATATCAAATTCTCTATCTGGAAATGGTAAATTTGTGGCATCGGCGGCAAGAAAACGAATGTTTGGTACTTCCTGGCTACTTTCCTGCGCTAGCCGAATCTGTTCCGGGTCTACATCAACTCCAGTAACACTCCATGGATATTTTTCAGCAACACGCCTGCATAAGCTTCCATTTCCACAGCCTACTTCCAGGTAGTTCCGGGCTTCCTTTAGATCCACAAACTGTAACAGCTTTTCGGCACGATTGATAATTTGCTCGGCATGCTTTTCGCTATTTATAAAATATTTTTCAAATCTCACCATCTTCATTTTCGCCACCTACTTCTCGCCCCTGACAACATCAATAGCTCAATTCTTTGCCAAGGATTACTATCCCTGTAGTCACACGCCAGAATTCTCATCTTTGGCTCGCCCCATAACCTCGTCCGGACTTACAATCCTTCCGGCCACGGCGCTGGCAGCGGCTACTGCCGGATTGGCCAGGTAGACCTCCGACTTGGTGCTGCCCATCCTGCCGACGAAGTTGCGATTGGTGGTGGAGATACAGCGTTCGCCTTCCGCCAGGACGCCCATATGACCGCCGAGACATGGGCCGCAGGTGGGGGTGCTGAATACCGCGCCGGCCTCTACGAACGTTTCTATGAGCCTTTCTTTCAAAGCCTCCATGTACACCTGCTGCGAGCCGGGAATAACAATGCATCTCACGCCGGGGTGTACCTTATGCTTTTTCAGTATCTGGGCAGCCAGCCGTATGTCCTCAATGCGGCCGTTGGTGCAGCTCCCGATTACCGCCTGGTCGATTTCTATATTTCCCACCTCGCTTACCGGCTTGGCATTGGCCGGTGAATGCGGCAGCGAGACCTGCGGCTCAATGTTTGACACATCGTATTCAATCACGCTGGCATATTCGGCATCGCTGTCAGGCTCATAAACGAGGTAGTCACGCTTGGCTCTCGACTTTATGTAGAGTTGCGTCTTGTTATCGACATGAAAAAGTCCCGCCTTGCCGCCGGCCTCGATAGCCATATTTGCCATGGTGAAACGTCCGTCCATGGACAGGGCTTCTATGGCCTCGCCGGTGAACTCCATAGCTGAAGAGAGAGCGCCGTCCACGCCTATTTGACCGATGGTAAAGAGAATCAGGTCTTTGCCGCCCACCCATTTGCCGAGGCTGCCGTTATAGACGAACTTGATAGTGGGGGGTACCTTCATCCAGATATCGCCGGTGGCCATGGCGGCAGCGATATCCGTCGAGCCCATACCCGTCGCAAAAGCGCCCACGGCCCCATATGTACAGGTATGAGAGTCCGCCCCGATGACCACGTCACCCGGGAGTACCAGACCCTGTTCCGGCAGGAGGACGTGCTCGATGCCCATCTGCCCCACCTCGAAGTACAGTATTCCCTGCTCGCGGCAGAAGTCTCTCATCAGCTTGGCCTGCTCGGCGGAGGCGATGTCCTTATTCGGCACAAAGTGGTCGGGCACCATGACAATCTTCGAAGGGTCAAAGACCTTATCGACCCCCAGGCGCCGGAACTCTCGAATGGCAATCGGGGCTGTAATATCGTTGGACAAAATCATATCTGCACGGACGTTGATAAACTCGCCGGGGCTGACCTCATTTTTATCGGCATGAGCCGCCAGTATCTTCTCAGCTAAATTCAACTTATTTCCCCTTTTTCTCAGATTTTAAACCGGGCTAAAACGCACCGGTATTGCCGGGTGATAAATCATAAAAGATTATAACCATTTATGGAATAGCAAACAACTCTGCTAACCTTGGTGTGGCGGCTTTTTATCACCCAGCGGCCGGATTAAAGCTAATGCGCTTTACCCTGCGCTGCCAGAAGCCTGTTGAGTGCATTGATATAGGCCTTGGCGCTGGAGACAATAATATCGGTATCGGCGCCGCGTCCGGTATAGGAAACGCCGTCGCTCTCTATCCTGATAAGTACCTCACCGATGGCATCGA
>CAYYVO010000163.1:0-5336 GCA_964475175.1 uncultured Dehalococcoidaceae bacterium
CCCAGATATCAAGGAGGTTAAGGCCTAAATACTGTTTGAACAGGCGTATAACGATGGGTTCCAGTGGCGCTCCACCGCTGGCACAGAGACGCAGCGAACTTAAATCGTGCCGGATACCTTCTCTCCGGGCGACATTTATCATCAATGAATAGATGTACGGGACGCCCATGTATATCGTTCCTTTTTCTTTCTCCACCATTTCCATGAATTTATCGATAGACCGTCCTGTTCCCGGTACCACCACAACCGTATTACCTTTGTGAATAGAAGCCAGCAGAACGGCCGTCAGGCCGAACTGGTGGTACATGGGCAGGGCAAACTCCATCATTACGTCATTTTCGGTCTGGGCGAATACCAGCGCCGAGTTAGCAGCCTCGGTGCCGACGCTGTAGTGCGAGAGGACAACCCCGTGCGGTTTTTGGGTGGGCCCGCCGGTGTAGGAGATGATGGCGATATCCTCAGGGTCGACGGATATATCAACAGCTGTTGACCGGTTTTCCGCTATAATTTTCCGGTAGTCGGTAAATTGCCCGGCATATTCGGGATCGAACGTAATGACATGCTTGATGGAATCGAAACGGGGTAGGGAAGGGAGAAGCGTTTCCAGCGGCGGGTTCTCTATCACCAGGACCCTGGGACGGCAGTCGTTGAAGATATGGAAGAGTTCATCGGCGATATATCGGGAGTCCAGCGGTACGGCGATACCGCCGGCCTTGAGTATCCCGAAGAAGACGGTAACAAACTCAGGATTACTCGACTGAATCATAGCCACGCGGTCGCCCTTTTTAACTCCCATTTCAACAAGGGCGTGGGCAACTTTATTTGATTCCTCCTGGATTTGACCGAAGGTTACGCGGCGTTCACCCATGAGGATTGCCGTTTTATCGGCAAAACGTTCGGCGGCGCTATCAATCATCGATATCAGGTTCATTGGTTCTCCCATATTGTTAATTGTTTATAAATCTTCAAGCACTATCCTCGCATCCACGGCTACGGCGTCATTACCGCTGGCGATGACGGGATTGATGTCGATTTCTTTAACGAACACATGCTGCCCCACAAAACCAGAGACCGCCAGCAGCATATCTTCGAGCCTTGAGATATCGACCGGCTCCTGTCCCCGGAATCCTGTCAGCATAGGGTATCCCTTGATTTCTCTAATCATTTCTCTGGCGTCTCGGCGGGTGATGGGTGCTACCCGGAGCGACACATCTTCGAGAATTTCCACCCAGACACCACCGAGTCCGAACATAAGCACCGGCCCGAACTGTGCGTCTTTAGACATACCGATAAATACTTCAACGCCCGGACGGGCCATGGGCTGCACGGAGACACCGTGGATAAAAGCTTCCTGGTGCGTTTTTTTAATGTCCTCTGTCAGGGCATCATAAGCCGCCGCAACCTGCTCTTCACTTTCCAGACCCAGCCTGACGCCCCCGGCGTCGCTCTTGTGGAAGATATCCGGCGAGGCTATTTTAATGACAGCGGGAAAGCCTAGCTCGCGGCTGATGGCGACTGCTTCATCCTTCGATGTCGCCAGCCGGGTCGGTATAACATTGATTCCGGCCTGACCGAGTATCTCCTTGGACTCCACTTCAGTCAGGACGACTCTGCCTTCGTTTCTGGCCTGTTCAAATATCGGGTGCATGGTTTATGGAACTGTCATTTATGTGCCGGAATACTCTTTGGATAGTCCAGTATAGCAGACGAGGCGGAAATATTAAAATCCGGGGTGGCAGGCTGTATCATGTATTACTATTTATTCCCTGAAAGTCTTTCAATGCTGTTTTTACTCAGGAGTCTTACATCTCCCTCTTTGAGGTCGCCGAGACTCAGGCTGCCGATACGCACGCGTTTCAAAGCCAGCACAGGGTGCCCCAGGTGTTCGAACATACGCCGTACCTGGCGCTTTCTACCCTCGTGAATGGTGATGCTGTAGTTGAACGGCGGCGATGACTCGACTTCCATAATTTTAGCCGGGGAAGTTATACCGTCTTCCAGCCTTATACCCGTTTCTAAAGCCTCCCTTTCCTCATTTTTAAGCGTGCCCTTTATTTGCACCAGGTATTCCTTCTCATTCTCGAACTTCGGGTGGGTCAGGCGGTAAGTAAGGTCGCCGTCATTGGTCAGTAGAAGCAGGCCGGTAGTATCTTTATCCAGCCTCCCCACCGGGTAAAGTCTCAGGTTGCGGTATTTCTGCGGCAATATATCCAGAGCCGTCCGGCGACCCTTTTCATCATGTACCGTTGAAACGACATCAGGTGGCTTGTTTAGCATCAGGCAAATTGTCTTTTCGGACGTTAAGTTAACCTGTTGGCCGTCGATGGTAATACGGTCTTTCCTGACATTAACCGGGTGGTTGAAGGACTCGGCCACGGTATCGTTGACCTTAACTCTTCCCTGTTTAATGGCATCCGCCATGCGGCGGCGGGAGCCGGTGCCGGCTTCGGTTAACGCTTTGAGAAGGGACTTTTCAGGCATATTTAACTTATTCCTGTATTAGCTACTATCTTCAGTATAAATCCTTCACCTGATAAAGACCAGTAAATTCTTGCAGCTATTCTGATTGACTCCATGCCTGAACAAATGCTAATTTATTAACAAGATACGTAGTTATCGGAGGTATCTGTGACCGACCGGCGTTTTCCCGCACTTGATGAGATTAATGACCTGACCGAACGGCACCTGGATGTTATAAATTCCAGCGGCAAACCCGTCGTCGGATGGTTCTGCTCTTATACGCCGCTGGAAATTTTAATGGCAGCCGGACTCCACCCCCTGCGGATTATCCCCGAGCCGGGCCGGGCGATGACGCGGGCCGATACCTATATCGACCGTAACTTCTGCCCTTATGTGCGCACCTGCCTCGGCGAGGCCCTGGACGGGAGCTACGAGTTTCTAGACGGCCTGGTGGTGGTTAACTCCTGCGACCCCATGCGGAGACTTTATGATGCCTGGCGATATTATGTCGGTGGAGACTTTGTATATTTGCTTGACCTCCCCCGCATAGACTCCGATGCGGCGGTGGCCTACTATCGGGAACGCCTGCAGGAATTCAGAGGTGAACTGGAGAAACACTATAAAGTGACGGTTTCTGATCAAGCAATAACCGGGGCCATGGCAGAGCGGAACAGGATCCGGTCTTCACTCCGAGAGCTTTACCGGGTAAACAACCGGAGAGGTACGCCTCTTGCGGCCGCAGAGGTTCAGGCGGTCGTGCGAGCGAGTACGGTACTTCCGGTGGATATAATTGGCGGAATGCTGGAACGACTAACCGGGGAGGTCGGTGGGAGTGAGATTGAATACAGTGATGGCCCGCGGCTGCTGATTACCGGAAGCGTCCTGGATAATCCGAAGATAATAGAGTTAATCGAGCAGTATGGCGCTCGCGTGGTGGGAGATGACCTCTGTACCGGAACGCGCCAGTTCTGGGACGTGGCCGAAGTTGAGAGCGACTCCCTGACGGCGTTGAGCCGGCACTACCTGGGACGCACGCCGTGCCCCCGCATGCGAAAAGCCGGGAGGCGTTTCGAACATATCTTCAGGATGATTGACGAGTTCAGGGTCGACGGCATCATCTTCTACTCGTTAAAGTTCTGCGACCCCTTTCTCTTCGATATACCGGTACTGAAAGAACAGCTTGATGAAAAAGGTATTCCTAACCTGGTGCTGGAAGGAGATTACTCCCCCGGGACGCTGGGGCGGGTGAAGACGCGTATCGAAGCTTTTGTAGAGATGTTGAAACAGGATGTTAAAGCAATTTAGGACAGAATTAAAACCAAGGCTGGCGAAAAGCCTTCTAAAACGGCCGATTGTGTACGACCTGCTGGGAGAGCTGGGTAAATACAACTATTCAAGGAAAGGTAAGCCCTCCCAGGGTATCTGGATGGACTTTACCGCCAGGCAGATGGGAAAAGCCCTGCGACGGGACGGCCTGGTGGTGTGGGGCAACGCCTTTTTCCCGTTCGAGCTCCTGCACGGACTTGATGTAATACCGTGCCACCCGGAGACTATCTCGGCGATAGTTGCGAGTCAAGGTTATAGCCGCGAGGCGATTACCTGCGCCGAGGCCAATGGCTATTCCTCGGATACCTGCTCGTTCTATCGCTGCGGCGCGGGCCTGGACCTTATGGGACTTTTACCGCGACCCGACCTCGTTGTTTCGACGTCATACCTGTGCGACGGCGCCGTGAAGTACTTTCACAATGTCAGCCGGCATTACAACTGCGACTACTATCTCTTGGATGTTCCCTACCACGATACGGAAAGAGCCAGGAAATACCTCGCCGGTCAATTGCGGGAACTGGCGGAAATCATCGCTAAAAAGCAGGGAAAGTCTTTGGAAATGGATAAATTAGCCAGGGCGTGTATCAATTCCAATGAAGCGCGGGAATACCTGCTAAAAATTAACGGACTTCGCCACGCCGTGCCCAGTCCGCTTTCGGGCGGAGATGCTATCGGATACATCCTGGATATGCAGTTCTTCGGTCCGGGCAGCGAGGCCGGCGTGAAATTCTTTAAGGCATTGTACGAAGAATGTCGGGCCAGAGTCGATAAAGGGCAGGGGATTGTGAAAGATGAAAAGTTCCGGCTTCTCTGGCTCCATTACATACGCCCTTATTACCCCAACGAGATAATCAGCTACCTGGAAGAGAAGGGGGCATCAGTATGTTTCGGCGAGTCCGGGCATGTCTACTGGGAGCCGATGGACCCGGAAAAACCTTTCGAGAGCCTCGCGGCCAGCGTCCTTTCTAATCCCTGCGGCGGCCCCCTGGAGAGGCGGGCAAACTTGGCGGTGGAACTGGCTGAAAAGTATAATGTAGACGGCGTTATCCATTTCTCTCACTGGGGCTGCCGCCAGAGCTGCGGCGGTGAATATGTTATCAGGGATGAAATGCGAAAGAAGGATATACCCATGCTGATACTGGACGGAGACGGCACCGACAGCCGTAACTATTCAAAGGAGCAGACCAGGCTGAGGCTCGAGGCTTTTATCGAGATGCTGGAGGCAAAAAGATGATTACGGCCGGTATCGATATCGGGTCGCTAACCGCCAAGGCCGTGATTCTGAATGACGGTAATATCGCGGGTTACTCGGTAATAACCGGCGGGGCCGACGTTACCGCAGCATCAGAACGCGTGCTGGGACTTGCCCTGGAAAGCGCACGACTGAAAAGCGACGCTATAGATGCTATCGTTTCTACCGGCTACGGTCGTGCCATCGTGCCCCTGGCCGGTAAATCTATCACTGAGATTACCTGTGACGCCAAGGGGACTCATTACCTAGTACCGGAGGCAAGAATCATTATCGATATCGGCGGGCAGGACAGTAAGGT
>CAYYVO010000164.1:0-5331 GCA_964475175.1 uncultured Dehalococcoidaceae bacterium
ATCCCAAGGATTTTAGTCCACCCCAGTCCCCCAAAAAAGTGATTGAGGGGCGATAGCCCCTCAAAAATATTCCCCCCTTCCCTTCATAAATACCCAAGGGAAGGGGGTCAGGGGGATAGGTTTCCATATTACTACTAATATTATAATGTCATTTAGCCTTTAGTGACCTCGCATAACAGCGACTTGCAGGGAAGAAAACCTGAAATGGGGTCGAGGTTCTGGTCATCCACCAGCAGGTTGACATTGGCATCGTCCGGCCAGTGGTGCGGCGGGGATCGACGACAATGAATTTAACGCCCCTCTCTTTAGCTTCCAGGTTGTCAACATTATATCTGGCTTTCACCTTGTTATAAAATAAGAATACATGCAGCATATCCTCTTTAGAGTATATGGCTGTGGTATAATTTAAGAAATACTCCACAGGAGAGATTTAGTCTGGAAGCAACAGAGGTAGCCCGCAGAGCCGTTGATATAGCCAGTGATAAGCAAGCTGCGGGTATTGTACTGATGGATGTCCGTGGACTGTGCAGCTTTGCGGACTATTTTGTTATCTGTTCCGGCGAAAGCGGACGGCAGATACGCACCATCCACGATGAAATATACCAAGACCTGAAAAAAGAGGGCGTTATGCCGCACCATGATGAAGGCACGCTGGACTCGGGATGGCTGTTAATCGACTACGGTGACGTTATTGTCCATATCTTCGGGGCGGAGGAGCGGGAATATTATAAACTCGACGACCTCTGGCGTGAAGCCAGGCCGGTGCTTAGGATTCAGTAATCCCTTATAACAACCGGCCTAACTAAAAATCTCATCTTTATTAAAGAAAAGGCTTATCTCTTTTTCCGCATTTTCCACGGAGTCCGAGGCGTGGGTCGCGTTCTCCTGAACATTCAAGCCGTAATCAGCCCTTATCGTTCCCGGGGCGGACTTGGCAGGGTCGGTGGCCCCCATTATCGTTCTGATTTTTTCCACAGCCCCTTCCCCTTCGAAGACGGCGGCAACAATCGGCGTGGAAATGATATAGTCCACCAGGTCGTTATAAAAGGGTTTTTCCTTGTGGACGGCGTAGTGCCGCCCGGCTAAATCTCTATCCATGTGCAGCATTTTGAGTGCCAGGAGCTTCAGGCCTTCTCCCTGAAGACGTCCGATGATGACGCCGGCCAGTTCTCTTTTCATGGCATCGGGTTTGATAAGGACCAGAGATTTTTCCATTCATTACTCCTCGTATAATATTTCGAAGCGTTTTTAACCTGCCGCCGGATTGAAGACTCTTTTAAGGTCATTGATGCCGACTTTTTCCAGGGAATTGACGATATAGTCGGCCTGCCTGAGACTATCCACGGGATGACTATTGGTCACCGCCAGACATTTCATGCCGGCGGTTTTAGCTGCGGTCACCCCGGCAATAGCATCCTCGATGACTACACAGTTACCGGGTTTTACTCCGAGCTTACCGGCGGCCAGCAGGAATATCTGGGGGCTGGGCTTCCCCTCGTCAACTTCTGTCCCCCAGGCGATAGCCTGAAAACAGTTCTGTATCTTCAGTCCTTTGATAATAATGTCGATGTTTTCCAGCGGCGCCGAAGAGGCTATTGCCGTTTTTATATTGTTTTCGTTAAGAGACTTTATAAGCTCTATGGCCCCCGGGAGCGCCTTTATGTTCTCGGAGACTATCCGGCGGTATTCCTTCTGTTTTTCCTCGGTAACGGCATTGAATTCCTCAGCGGAAAGGTCGTCGCCGAGGGCGAATTTTATAATGGTGTCATGCCTCTGCCCGAAATGACGCATGAAGTCTTCTTTAGTAAAAGTCACTCCTTTTTTACCAAAGATACCCTGCCAGGCGCGGTAATGGTATTCACCGGTATCGGCAATGACACCGTCGAGGTCCCAGAGCACCGCCTCAAGCCTGTTTTCAGACATGATTTTTCTTTTCCTTGACTTTATCCGGCTGACCGGCCTCGTTTTCTGCTATGAACTGTTTGGCGGTGCTTTCGGCAATTACCGTGCCGTCTTTCAGCCTTACCTGACCGGAAGTCTCGATAAGCTTTTTCCGACGCCGCGTTATCCACGCGGTTATGACCAGTGGTGATTCCACTTCGACGGGCTGCTTGAGCCTGATATTAATGCTGGCTGTCAGGCAGGTATTGCCCGTGGCGTAAGCGATATTGCTCATCGCTTCATCGAGCAGGCAACCCAGGATACCGCCGTGAAGTAGCCCCGGCCATCCCTGGTGGGCTTTATCGGGTGTAAACTCGGTACGGATGGTATCGCCGTCCCTGGTGAACTTCAGTTTCAGTCCGATGGGATTATTACACCCGCACCCGAAGCAGAATCCTTCATTAAGGTCGCTGTTAAGTGTTACTCTGGGTATCTCTACCATGATAAAGTCTCCGTTTTCTATTTACTAAAAGTGCGTCCATCCGCTCTTATTCATTTTAACTGGATTGCCTTCGGCATCCAGCAGGTCTATTTCCCCCGGCTCTCCACCAGTAATTTCACCGATAACGGTGACCGGGCAGGATATCCCTGTTTTTACCTTGTCAACAGCCTGACTGCTTCCGGTAAAGAGCAGTTCGTAAGCCTCGCCACCTGATAAGGTTAGTTCCAGGGACTTTTCTCCGAAATTTTCCCCGACGGCATCGTGAACCGGCAGACTCTCTATGTTCAGCCTGGCGGAAACCTTACTCGCTTCACAGATATGGTGCAGGTCGCTGAGGAGTCCGTCGCTGATATCGATAGCTGTTCTGATACCATGCTTGACCAGTATTTGACCCTCTTTCAGACGCGGCACGGGCTGAAGAAAAGCGTTCCTTAAATACCTGCTGATATCTGGTGAAAAATTAAGTTTATTCTTGAGCATTTCCAGTCCGGCGGCGGCGCTGCCCGGATAGCCGGTTACGGCTATCACGTCGCCGGATCGGGCGGTTGAGCGCCGTAATATCTCACCCGTGCTGCTGCCGATAACTGTAACGGTAATAGATACCACCGGCGAACGGCTGACATTACCGCCGGCAATGGCCACCTTTGACTGTCCCGCCAGCTCAATCATGCCTTCATAGAGAGCGCCTACGTCCTCTACGGCCGTGTTCTCCGGCATGGAAAGCGCAACAAGCGCGTAATCCGGAATGCCTCCCATAGCGGCGATATCGCTGAGATTTATCGCCAGGGACTTCCAGCCGATTTCTTTCCAGGTTGCTGTTTCCAGCGAGAAATGGACATCCTGTACCATTGAATCGACGGTGGCCAGCTGAACGGAGTCGTCACCGCGCCAGGCGGCTGTGTCATCGCCGATGCCTATGATTAGTTCTCCGGGGGGCGGCTGCATAGCCGGGGACTCGGCTATCTTTTTCTCAAGGAGGTCGATAAGTCCGAATTCCCCCAGCTCCGAGACTTTCATATTAAAAAGTATAGCATATCCGGCCATAAGCTCACTATTTTAAGGTTTATAATCGGCAATAAAAAAGGGAGCGCTGCTACGCTCCCTTCTGAAATTACTATTATCTTATATTCAGGATTTCTCGGTTACCTCTACCTCTACCGCTACCTGTTCCCCGGGGGTGACGTGGGGCTGCCTGAGCATCAGGCCCTGAGCCCCGGCTACGATGATGCCTATAGAGCCGGCAATGGTGGTGATAAACCTATCCGATTCCAGCGTAGGCCATAGCCATGCCAGTCCGATAACAGCTATTCCCGATATTCCGAATAAAATTATTATCCATATTCCAAGTGATTTGTCTTTCATTTGCAGTCCTCCTGACTCTTGAGATATGTATTCCTATTCTTCATACTCAGCCGTTTGAATCTTCGGCGGTGTTATTTCCTGCTGTGCTACCATGTCCCATATGCCGTCTATCGTGCCACCGTCAACATTGCCCTGATTAACACTGATAATCGCCTCGTGAGTCGTGATCACCTGGGCAAGTATCTGGCCGGTGCGGTCGCCGTAACCCGCATGGGCGCTCTGGAACTCGAAAACGAAGCCCCAGCAGGAAGGGCAGAATGCATCCAGTGTTTCCTTATGCTTAATGCTCTCTATAATACCGTCGAAGAGATAGGTAGGGCTGTTGGTAAGAAACTCAAGGGCAATCTGGCGACTTTCAGACTCGGTGTACTCGTTTACCGGCGGCATGGGTACCGGTCCCGGCTGGGGCCCATCGGCTGCCGGCTGGGAACAGGCTGAGACCAGTAACCCTGTAAAAATAATCGTAGCCATGATTATGTATATTTTTAACTTCAAGACATTACCCCGCACTTGTCTTACTCTTTCATTATATATAACGGTGGAAGAGGAAAAAAGTTACATTAATCTCTTTTTATTTGATATTTTTTCGGCGGGCTATGGCTATATCAACGAAAACCTGCTATATTAGTGCCAAATGCGGTACGCGGTGCTTGCCGATATTCATAGCAATCTGGTAGCCTTCGAGGCGGTGCTCGAAGACATCGAGAGGAAGGGTGGGGTGGATGAGATATGGTGCCTGGGAGATATCGTCGGCTACGGCCCCGAGCCATCCCGGTGTATCCAGTTGCTGCGCCGCTACCGTCACGTCTGCGTTGCCGGAAACCATGACCTGGCGGCCGTCGGTAAGATTGAGCTTTCTTCCTTTAATCCCTTGGCGGCTACTGCCTGCCGCTGGACGACCGGACAGCTGAGCGAAGCTGACAAGTATTATCTGGAAAATCTCCCGCTGACCAGGGAAAAGGAGGATTTCCTCCTGGTGCACGGGAGCCCTATGGATGCCGTTATGGAGTACGTCATGTCTACCGGCGTTGCCTCCAGAAACTTCGACTTTTTCGAGCTACCCTTCTGCCTGGTAGGTCATACCCATGTGCCGATGGTCTTTAGAGAAGAAGGAAAAGGCTGTATGTCGATTCAGTTTTCACCGGGAATCGGCCTGGCGCTGGGAGAATCCCGGATGATTATCAATCCGGGGGCGGTGGGCCAGCCCCGCGACGGCGACCCCCGCGCCGGTTATGCCATCTATGACAGCGAGGGCTATATCTTCAGATTGTACCGCGTAGAATATGATATCAGCGCCACCCAGGACAGGATGATGGAGGTTGGCCTCCCCATACATCTGATAACGAGACTGGAAGCGGGGCGGTAAAGGATGTAAAACGCGGATTAATCAGGAGGTAGTTCATGAGCTGGGAAGAAGAGTTAAAAGGTCTGACCCTAGGGACTCTCTTTAAACTTGGCGGCAAGGTCATGGTGGCATCAATCCTATGGGTTATATTGTTGTATATTATACTTTTCATTGTATTACTAATACCAATGTTCGCGATAACAAGCGCGATCACTTTCTTTAACTAGAAATTATTATAGCC
>CAYYVO010000165.1:0-5331 GCA_964475175.1 uncultured Dehalococcoidaceae bacterium
TTTTGATAATGCCCAGGGTCGCCACGCAGGGTACATAGAGCAGTATCATCACCATAAAGGCGAAGGCTACCAGCGGCGTCCAGCCGAGTTCAAATCCTAGAACCTGCCCGAAGCCGACCCCCTCCCCGGCACCGGCGAAGAGAGTGCCGAAGGCACCTACGACTGCTTCCTTGGCCAGTACTCCGAATATCAGGGCTACCGCTGCCTGCCACTGACCGAATCCAGCCGGACTAAATACCGGGGCAACAGCCCTGCCAATATGTTCCAGAACATTGAAATAGTCGAGTAGCCAGATAAGGACCACCGCTCCAAAAATAAGAGTGCCGGCGCGCGATATAAAAGCCCAGCCACGTTCCCACATATGAGCGAGTACGGTAATGACCGTTGGGAGGCGATACGGCGGCAGCTCCATAACAAAGTGTCCGCTCTCGCCGGGGACCAGCTTACTCCGAAAGAGCCAGGCCAGCAGTATCGCCAGGACCACCCCGATGGCATACATGGAAAAGACCACCAGCCCCTGATTCGCCGTGAAAAAGGCAGCTGCCAGCAGCGCATAGACGGGCAATTTGGCACCACAGGACATCAGGGGTGTCACCAGGATGGTAGCCAGCCTGTCCTTGGGATTTTCAATGGTACGGCTGGACATGATAGCCGGCACGCTGCAGCCGAAGCCCAGCATCAGGGTAACAAAGGAGCGCCCGTGCAGTCCGATATGGTGCATCAGCCGGTCCATTACAAAAGCCGCCCTTGCCAGATAGCCGGTATCCTCGAGGATGGAAAGGGCGATATAGAGCAGGAAAATCACCGGAATAAACGAAAGCACCGCCCCCACCCCCCCGATAACACCGTCGGATACCAGCGAGCCCAACCATAGCGGCGATATTTCCACAGTTTGCCCGGCCAGCCAGCCCAATCCCATGCCTATCCATTCTATCAAAGGCCCCGAGATGACGAAGGTAAACTGAAATACACCATAGAGAATAAGTAAAAATATCGGGATACCCAGCCACCGATTGAGAATAAAGCGGTCAATTTTATCGGTAGTCGTAACCTTCTCAACAGCAGGCTTTTTCAGGACATCCTTGAGCAGTCCGGTGATAAACCCGTACCGCGCATCGGCAACCATCGTTTCGGCATCGTCGCCGTGGACTTTACGTAAATGAACCAGGCTTAAATCTCTGGCTTTTATAATATCTTCGCCGTTCACATCAACTACGCCTGCCTGATTTTCTCGATAATCTCTTCGTCGTCTTCCAGTAGCTTGACCGCCAGCCATCGCGGTGAGTAACGTTCAACCAGGGGAAGACCATTTATCTGCTTCTCCAGTTTTGAAATTTCCTCTTCGACATCACGGCCGTACTGTATATTTATACCGCCTGCCGTATATTACCGTCCGCCCCTCCCACAATTGTCTCCAGCAATTTATCGGTGCCGTCATTGCGTGCGGCTACCATGGGCACCACCGGAGTGCCCAATAAACAGGAGAGTTCCAGAACGTCTATTTGATATTCCCTCGAAAGGGCTACGTCCATCATATTCAGAGAAATGACCAGCCGGACCTGCATTTCCAGCAATTGCACGGCCAGGTATAAGTTGCGCTCCAGATTGGAAGCATCGACTACATCAACGACCACCTCTGGCTTCTCATCAACTATATAGTCACGCGCCACGACCTCATCCAGCGAGTATGCTGTCAGGCTGTAAACACCGGGAAGGTCGACAACACTGATACGGCGGCCTTTGTAGGTACAGGTGCCTTGCTTTTTCTCAACCGTTACCCCCGGCCAGTTCCCGACGTGCTGCCTGGCTCCGGTCAGGTTATTAAACACGGTGGTCTTGCCAGAATTTGGATTTCCTGCCAGGGCGATAGTAATTGGTTTATCAGCCATTTTCTCCTGTTCCTGCAATCTTCACCGTTATTTTATTAGCGACACCGTGTCCCAGCGCCAGTCTGGAGCCACGTACTTCGAGGACTACCTGACCAGGTCTTCCTGCGCTTATTACTTTAGCTTTAACCCCCGGGATGATTCCCATGTCCGCGAGTCGGCGCTGGAGTCCCCACCCGGCCTTAACGGAAGATATTATTACCACCTCGCCGGAAGCCATTCTGGACAACACACCCCCGGTCGGCTCTACCTGAATATTCTTCGCTTCTTCCTTGCGAAGGGCCAGGTCATATCCTTTAACTTTTATCTGAACAGGGTCTCCGAGGGGGGCTATTCTCTGGACTTCAACTATAGCGCCCGAAACGATACCCATATCCAGTAGCCGCCGGCGTATCTCTCCCTTTCCACCTACGTTGATAATCCTGCCCTGCTCTCCCGGACCCAATTCGCTCAACCGTTTTATTGACATTTCTTCATTTCGCTCCAGCTTTAATTATAGCAAAGCTATCCGTCAAAAGTCAAGGATACCCTAATATTTATTTTAAGTATACCTTTAATATATCTTGACATACCCGAATATTTCTGCTAAAGTGAGTATAGATAACTGTTTTGCATTGAAATGGAGTAACAATTGAGTCAGCGAACGATAGAAGAATATCTCGAATCTATAGGTGCCCTGGAGGAGAGGGAAACCCCGGTCAGCACTACGTCTATAGCCCAGAACATAGGGGTATCGCTGGCGTCTGTCAGCGAGATGCTGCATCGGCTTTCTGAAAAAGGCCTGGTGGAACATACTCCATACGGAGGGGCCAGCCTGACCGATGAAGGTCGGCAGCGTTTTCTTGAACTGACCCGGCGGCACCGCCTCTGGGAGGTATTTCTTAACCGTTATCTCGGCATCGAGTGGGAGGATGTCTACAGTCACGCCTGCGCCCTGGAACATGCCACTACCAACCTTGTGGCTGATAAACTGGCCGAGTTTATGGAGAACCCGGAGGTATGCCCGCACGGCAGCCCCATACCTGAAAGAACTCTGGAACATAAAACACACCCGGGTATTACCCTGTCCGACCTCGATGTCGGGCAGTCTGCCTTGGTAGTCAATATAGTCGTCGAACGCAATCCCGATTTTCTACGATATCTCAGCAGTCTCAATCTCACTCCGGGAGCGACCTTCAGGGTTCTGGAGAAAGCCCCGTACGACGGCACCCTGACCATTGAAGTGAACGGCAAAACCAAGGCTATCGGTAAAGAGGCGGCATCCCTGATCATCGTCCAGCCGTTTTAACTCAAAATATCTCAAACTTCTAATCTTGCCTGCCGGGTATCTCTCATTATATAATTAGCCCGCTTCTCAGGGTTCTTACCATGGCAGTAAAGATTGTCACCGATAGCAGCGCCGGCAGGAGTATGAGATTTCAAGGGGCAGGGAGCCTTAAATTAAGGATCAGGTTCGGATTATTATCAATAGCCCTGTTCCTTACTATATTCCTGTTTTCTTGCGGTTGTTCTTCACCGGAGGAATCAGACGCTATTGTAACGCCTGAATTGCCTGAAACTCCGCCAGCCGATGAGCCCCCGGAAGTCCCTGAAAACACCGACGGACCGCTGCTTTCGGAAAACACGACCACAACTGATGAGGAGCCTGCCCCGGTACCGTCCGATAATACTTCGACTCCAGATAATGAGCCTGATATACTGCCCGAACCGGAACCTGACGATGAAGAAGACCCTCGCCAGCCGTCTGATAATACTACCCAAGAGATGGCTGAAAAATGGGTGGATGACCTCCCCTCCGGAGAGCTTGTCTTCACGCCCTATGGAATGATGGTAAAGTATTTCGGGGAGAGAATTCCCATATCGATATGTCTCCCGGCTGCCGTGGGAGATGATTTTAGCGTGCTTTGGTATAATTCTGAGCCCTCGGAAAATTTGCCAACTTATCCGCTACTCAAGAGATACTCTGACAAATGGCCTAGCCAGCTCAGCATCACTGAAGTAAGCTTTGAGGAAGTCGGACTGCCGGAGATGACTCTCGATGATTATGCGAGAGACGTAATAGACGTAAACAGCAGCTTTATACCGGATTTTAATCTGGAAACCGCCGTCCATACCAGCTTATCAGATACAATTGAAGTGGCTATAATCGTTTTTTCCAGTGAAAAGGGACAGCTCATGCACCATCGTCTTATCTATATACATGAAAATGGATATATATTTAATATGACCTACCTGCACCGACCTCAGGCAGACGATATTTCAGAAATGATAGACTATTCATTTTCATCGCTTACACTCAAATAAAAATATATAGAATATTTTTACTTTCTATTGCTAAATTTTGTGGTATAATATATATCAGGTTCCAGTTTAGGTTATTACAATCTCTTAAGAGACCAGCAAAACGGATTTTCTAAAGTGTTGGATGACCCGAACTCTAACTGAGTTTTTAAGAGAGGAGGGCATCCAATGAGTTTTGAAGACAAGTCCCTTCAATGTGCCGATTGCGGCACCACGTTCACCTTCAGCGCTGAAGAGCAGGAGTTCTTCCAGTCCAAGGGTTATACGAACGAGCCGAAGCGCTGCCCGGAATGCCGTCAGGCAAGGAAAGCATCGCGGTACGGTAATGGTGGCTACGGAGCTCCGCGCCAGATGTTCCCCGTAACCTGCGCCGAGTGCGGCCAGGCCACCGAGGTTCCTTTCGAGCCCCGTGGTGACAGGCCGGTTTACTGCAGCGATTGTTTCCGCAAGGTCAGACCCCAAAGGTAAACGAGGCTAAACTCCGAGTCATGTCCGGGTTGGGCAACCTCCCCGGATGTGACACGGGTGAATTTGTATTTTTTATTATAGGGGGAAGGCTATGAAGATCTTTGTGGGCAACCTTTCTTTTGATCTTACCGAGGATGAACTGGCGGCGGAATTCGGTACCTACGGCAGGGTGGAATCTGTAGCCATCCCCGCCGATAAATTCAGCGGTCGCCCCAGGGGTTTTGCGTTCGTCGAAATGCCTTCCAGGTCCGAGGCCGAAGCTGCTATCGAAGGACTTAACGGCAAATCACTCAAAGACCGCACTATCGTTGTGAACGAGTCACGCCCCCGTACGGATAACCGTGGCGGTGGTTATAGCGGTGGGAGAAAGAGCGGCGGAGGCCACAGAGGCGGCAGGTCCAGCGGTCGCCGAAGATATTAATCAAACTCCTAAAAATCTAACTTCTTAACCACTTGATTCATTGTTTTAAACAAGTTTATTCCAGGTTTCTATTATCCTATTTATCATTACCGATACCTTTATTTCATTCCCCCTTTCCTTGCAATACCATTTATCGTAGAATAAGATTCAATAACTTTACCTCTGTATACGTCTGATATATGACATCAGGGAGGGAACTGCATGGCCACAAATGAAAAACAACCGACGGCTGCCGGTGCCGGGCAATGGGACTTC
>CAYYVO010000166.1:0-5317 GCA_964475175.1 uncultured Dehalococcoidaceae bacterium
ATATGGCTTTCTCGGGCACCTCTGCCAACGCTACGATTACCGCCACCCCTCCGCCAATCCATGGTCCCAACGTAGGAATCTATTCTGTAACACCCGCCAGAAGGGCCAGAGCCAGCGGGTAAGGCACATCAAGTAGCAGCAGGCCTATAAAGGAAAAATACCCGACGATAAGTCCGAGCATCAATTGTGCCCGTATATACCGCCCAACCACCATCTCGATGATATTAACAACGTTCCGTCCGTGCTCGGCCACCCGCGGGGGCAGGCCGTTAGAGAGGCTCTTTTTCAACCTTTCCGAGTCTTTGAGAACATAGAAAAGGAAGAACGGCAGCACCGCAAAACCCAATATAACGCTAAATGTGCTCGGGAGATTCGATAAGGAATTCAATAAGTAATCCCGTATCGATCTACCTAACGATACGCCGCCCTCGATAAGCTCGCGGCTGATTTCCTCACGCATTTCCAGGGGCAGTCTATTGATAGCGCCTTCAATCCATTCCTGTACGCGTTCGACACTCCGCCCGATGAAGTAGGGAGCGCTTTCTACAAAAGTCAATGAAACGTCAATCACCGCGGAAACAACGATATAGAGGAAACCGGCTATCAGGCAAATTAGCAGCAAAAAAGCAATCAGAACCGAAACCACGCGCCTGAAACCCGGCCATTTCCTGCGGGGCGGGAGCTTTCTTTCCAGCCAGGAAACCATCGGCATCAGGAGGTAGGCCAGAATCAGCCCGATAGCAAACGGAAGTATGAAGATTCTCCATAGATAGAGAATCCAGAGTAAAACGATGATACCCAGTGCTAAAGCTACCAGGCGCCAATGCTTAACTAATACGTTTGACAATCGATATTGTACTCAATCGAATATTAATAACCGGAAATCAAGAAAATTTCTGTGAAAAGTATATTATCCAGCGAACAGCAGAAGCTCGGTCTATTTCCTTAAGCTTCCTTGTGACCTAGTTTATCAATCACCTTCTTACCGGCTTCTGTAGCAGCCTCCTTTGCCTTTTCTGTCACTTCACCAGCTTTTTCTTTAACTTCCATGGCCTTTTCCTTCAGCATTGCCCTGGTCTCTTTACCGGCTTTCGGCGCATAGAGAAAACCGATAGCCACACCGACAACGGCGCCAACGAGAAAACCTATGGCAAAGCTGCCTGTGTCTTTCTCATTCATATCAATCATCCTCCTTCTTTTTTGTAAACCGACCCATCATTCCAACTGCCTGACGGATACCCTGTATGAAGGAAGCCAGCTGGGCAATAGGTTTAGCCACCTCTTCTTCCATACAGGTGGATATATTTTCCACGGTTTTGGTTGTCTTCTTAACAGAGTCGATTATCGGCTTGACGCGTAAAAACACTAATAATGCCAGCACCGCCAGGAATATTATTACCAGTGTCGCCCCCAGCCCGAAAATACATATCACCAGGTCACGGAACCATTCAATACTCACCGTCACTACCCCCGTTTCTACTGATTGCTATAAGCATTGTAACCCCATTCACCCATGCTGTAAAGAGAAAAGGACTGTATTTAGAAATCATCATGTGAAATACCGCTGATAGACTGGAGGTATGAAGTGTCGTTGTGAACCGTGAGGACCAGCCTCCCATCTCCGCAATCGAAGCGCGTAATACCACCTGTATCCAGCCTGATTTTCCAGAAATCTGAGTTGTCCAGCCCGAGCAGGCCGCAGATGAGCACCTTGTTGACCACCCGGTGCGATACGAAGACTATTCTCCCCTCCCCGCACCACATCACGGCATCCTCTACAAAAGACATGGCCCGGCCCCTGACATCTTCCAGGCTTTCTCCGCCGGGTATTCTTACCTGCTCCGGGGTATCCAGCCAGTCCCGGTAAAGCTCGGGGTATTTCTCTTTTACCTCTCTGAGAGAAAGACCTTCCCACTCCCCGTAATCGATATCAAAGAGGTTCTGGACGATATTGACATCGAGTTTCTTATGGGAGGCAATAGCTTCCGCCGTCTTCACCGCCCTTTTCAGGGGGCTGGAGTAAACAAAGTCTATTTCCTCACCGCCCAGGTACTCCCCCAGGAGCTCCGCCTGCCGCACCCCGACCTCGTTTAATTCTATATCTGCCCGCCCCCGGAATATTTCCTCTTTATTCCAGTCGGTCTCGCCATGCCTGACTAATATTATCTCAACCATCTTAACTTCACAGACACGCCCTGTTACTTAAGGTACTTACGCTTCCAATTAATATAACGATTATTTCGGCTTATTCTTTCGTGTAAATGAGAACATTATCGCCGCTATTTATCGTAAGCTTGTCACCTTTTATTTCATAGCTCTCCGCCGCCTGTAGTATCGCCAGATATTCTTCTTCCTGGTCGTTTATCTGCTCATTACAATACATCAGGGTGGTCATCAACTCCAGGAATTTCAGCTTGTCCACATCCAGCTCATAGGTGCCGCCATAGCCGTTGCACCCTCCCGTACCCCCGACCTTTGCCCCATCGCTTTCAAACAACACCGTGACCTCCGTGTCTTCCAAGGCGGCTTTAGTGTTTCCCGGCTCGCCGTATGATTCCAGAATCCATGTAGTGTCCTCCAGCGGTACGGCGGCCTCCTCACCACACCCTGCCAGAATGATTGCCAGGGCTATAATTACCAGAACAAGTATTTTTCTCGTCTAGTCCACCTCCCTGTTATACAATCCTGCTCCTTCTATATTTTAACAGCCCCTGTCAGGCTATTCAGGGGGATAGCCGTAATTGCAGACTCAATGCCCCATCTCAGGAGTTTTTCGTCCGTATTAAAAAACAGGTGACTGCGGCAGCGGCAATCGCTGCAACCAAATCCGGGGACACTTTCGAAACTAGAGTCAAGTATACCGGCAATGGCACACTCTGTCCTGGCCGCTGTTTCATGAACAGCAACATCAATGATAGATGCCCTGTCCAGTAGATAATCGATATGCCAGTGTCTCTTCTTGTCTTTTCTAAGATGACGGGATAATCTGGATTTGAGTCCGTTCATCGCGGAACCCGCGTAAGCATAATAGCCGGGAAAGAACTTTATATCGCCCCGATTGCCGATAGTGATAGTGTGCGCATCAGCCAGTCTGATTAGGAGGACATAGCTACCCCGGGTTTGACCGGTAATCGATTCAATACCTTTTACCCTCAGCCAGATATTATCCGTCACTATAGTCAAACTATCATCAGGGAAATATGTAACTATTCTTATTTCTCCTCTATCTTTTCAACCTCAATGGTGCACTCGGTCACCAGCGCCGCAAAAGCCCCTATGGCCGCCAGCAGCGGCGCAATTAAAATAGTAGCCACGGCCACAGGTGCGCCAACGGTCAGGGGAATTTCAATTATCGTCCTGCCCTCGTGCAGCAGGCGTACCCTGCGTATATTCCCTTCGCGTATAAGCTGTTTGACCTTTTCTAAGACCTCGCTGCCGGAAACCGTAAATTTTTCACTCTCCGTCATAATCACCTCCCATTTTACTGCATAGTAATTAAGTGCTTCGTTTGGTGTCAAGTTTAGCACTATTGAATAATCAGCTTTTCATGCTATACTGTCTCCATAAAGGAGGTTTCCTTGAACAGCAAAGATTTTCTCTCTATTTCAGACCTCAGCCCCGGGGATATTCAGCGGCTTATATCCAGCGCCGTGAGCTTGAAAGCCGAGGGTTGGAATTCAATGCTGAGTGAGAAAGTTCTTGTCCTGATGTTCGAGAAACCGTCGACGAGAACACGGGTAAGCTTCGATGTAGCCATGCACCAGCTGGGCGGACAATGCCTTTATCTTTCCCCGGAGGAGGTCGGACTGGGTAGCCGGGAGTCTATCCCGGATGTCGCCCGGGTACTAAGTCGCTATGCTGACGCCATAGCCGCCCGCACCTTTTCCCATCAGACCCTGGAGGTCATGGCCGCCAACGCCGATATTCCCATCATCAACGCCCTTTCCGACCTCGAGCATCCCTGCCAGGCCCTGGCCGATATCCTGACCATATACGAGCACAAAGGAATCCTCGAAGGCCTGACCCTTGCTTTTGTCGGCGACGGCAATAATACGGCCCACAGCTTGATGCTGGCGGCTTCGCTCTGCGGAATCACCTTCAGGATAGCCTCTCCCGAGGGCTACCGTGTTGAGGAAGATATTCTACAGATGGCCAGGGTCTATGCCGCCGAGAAGGGCTCGGAGGTAATCTGTACGGAAGAACCCCAACTGGCGGTCAGCGATGCCGACGTTGTTTATACCGATGTCTGGACAAGTATGGGCCAGGAGACCGATGCCGAAAAACGACGCCAGGCATTCGCCGGTTTCCAAGTAACCGCCGAGCTATTATCGCTGGCCAGAGAAGATGCCATCTTTATGCACGACCTGCCAGCGCACCGCGGTGAGGAAGTGACTGGCGATGTCATCGACGGTGAGCAGTCGGTGGTTTTCGACCAGGCAGAAAACCGCCTGCACGCGCAGAAAGCGCTTCTGGCGGAAATACTGGGCGGCCTGGATATACTGCTGCCAGATTATCATTGAAGACGGAGGCATTATGTTACGAATGATTTTAAACCGCGGCTGGTTTCCTGCCCTAATAACGGCTATCGCCGTGATCGGTATTGTTTTAAGCTGGTCGATTAATGTAGTTGTCCCCATTCTTGTGGTTATCCTGTTCGCCGGTCTGATAGCGGCCATTATCATTTTCCGGAAAAATGAACTTGAACTCCAGTCAATGAAGTTGACACAGCTTTCTGCATATTTCCACCGCCGTTTTATGGGCAATTCATCACTCTCCATTTTTTCCGTAATCGATAGCCTTTTCAGCCTGGAAAATCCTAAAATATGGGACTGGGCCAGAGCCTGCGGAATGTCCCAGCGTATCTTTAACACGTGGTCGGATAACTTTATCAACAGAGTGGAAAGCGACCTCAGGAGCAGACGGTATACCGTCTTCCTTCATACTCACCTCAACGAGCTCTGGTCTATCAACAACCACTACTACGAGTTTATAGAGCAGTTCTGCGAAATCGTGGATAAGTATGAGGTGCCGCAGGAATCGATTGACCAGTATCACCGTTTCGTCACGGAATATAACGGCTTTGTGCAGAACTTTCAGGAAACCATTACCGAGTTAAAAACAATCGCCAGGACTCAGATTGAAGCCCCCAGTGTAAAGCACGCACAGGAAATACACGTGAAGAGATAAAATAATTTCCTCTCCTCCCTCCCATTCTTAATAACTCTCTTTTCAAGAAGAGAGGAAATGTTATTTATTTAATCATTATGACCAAGCCAATTGTTGCTATTGTCGGACGGCCGAATGCCGGCAAGTCCAC
>CAYYVO010000167.1:0-5309 GCA_964475175.1 uncultured Dehalococcoidaceae bacterium
CGTTACCGATCTTACGGCGGCCTTCTCCAATCCGGACTACAGTCTGGTGCGTGACTCCATAAGCAGCCTGGCTTTGACGCGTATCGGCTGGCTACAGACAATCGGCTTCCTGGCCATCGGGCTCCTCGTGGAGATATTTGTCGCCGGGCTGCTTTTCAATATTAAAAGAGTCCGCGGCTTCCATCTCAGTATCGGCCTCCTCGTCTTCTTCGGGTTCTGCATGCTCCTCATCGGCGCCTTCCGCACCGACCCTGTCGGCGGGCCGGATACTATCGACGGGACGATTCATTCCATCGTAGCCACCGGCGCGTTCTGGCTCTTTCCCATCGCTGCCTTTGTCATTGCCCCCAGCATCCGCAGCGACCCCAACTGGAGCAACTTCTTCCGCTACAATATAGTCACCGGCATCCTGGGGCTGATTTTTGTGATAGTGCTGGGAATAGTCCAGGACGAGATAGGCTGGTTCGGCCTTCTGGAGCGACTCCTCGTAGCCAACATGATAATCTGGGTCGAGGTGGTCGCGATAAAGCTTCTGTGCCTTTCGGTCAGCCGGGAGTGAAAAGGCGGGCAAGAAGTAGGGTGTTATTCTCTTGACGACCGACTATGCCTCTAGTATTATCATTATATATAACTGATAAAATCATTCACGGGCGAGGGAGTTAACATAAAATACCATGATTGTTGAGATGAGAACGGGCGCCCCTAAAAAAGAAGTCGATGGCGTCGTTGAAAAGGCGAAATCGCTGGGCCTTGACGTCCAGTTGAATCTGGGTACGGATAAAACGGTCGTTGCCCTTCTGGGCAGCAATACCGGCCAGATACCGACGGACATCTTCGCCGTCCTTCCCGGCGTCGAGAGCGTCACCCGTATTATGAAGCCATATAAACTCGCCTCACGTGATTTCCGTCCCGGCAGTACAATGGTAAAATGCGGTGATGTGAATATCGGGGGAGAACGTATCGTTGTTATTGCCGGCCCTTGCGCCGTGGAGAGTGAAGAGCAATTGATGGAGGCCGCAGGGTCGGTAAAACAGGCAGGGGCCAGAATTCTGCGCGGTGGCGCCTTCAAGCCCCGTACATCGCCGTTCAGCTTCCAGGGATTACAGAAGGAGGGGCTGGAACTGCTATCTAGAGCCAAGGAGCAGTTCGGGATGCCCGTGGTCACCGAGGTGGTGGACCCGCATGATGTCGAACTGGTTTCTTCCTATGCCGATATGCTCCAAATCGGTTCACGTAATATGCAGAACTTCGCTCTGCTGACCAATGCTGGAAAGAGTCAATGTCCCGTATTGCTGAAACGCGGCTTCTCCTGCACCATCACCGAATGGCTTACCGCCGCTGATTATCTTCTGGCGGATGGAAATAATAACGTTATTATGTGCGAACGGGGCATCAGGACATTCGAGGACAGCATCCGTTTCTCCATGGATATCTCGGCCATACCGGTACTGAAAAGAAACACTCACCTTCCGGTAATCGTCGACCCCAGTCATGCCGCGGGGCATTATTCGCTGGTACCGGCTATTGCCAAAGCAGCCATTGCCGCCGGTGCCGACGGACTGCTTATCGAGGTACATCCCAATCCCAAGGAAGCCCTCGTCGACGGGTTGCAGTCGTTGTCACTTACCAACTTTCAAGCGTTGATGGAAGAACTCAAGCCGATTGCCAAGTCCGTCGGCAGGTACATATAGTCTTTCGGATAAATCGTTAGGACTGCAGTTGAAAAAAGACTTCTTCGTTCTACAGGTCGATGGCATCTCTATTGTGGGCCAGTCTTTTTTACCCGATAGTGCTAATAACCATCCTGCCGTATGTCTCTGTCACGGCGCCCCTTCGGGCAGTCCCCCGGAACCAGGTGACGGCGGCTACCCGGCGCTTGGAGAAAGGTTCTGCGAAGAAGGGTATGCCGCTTTTTTCTTTAACTTCAGGGGGGCCGGGGACAGCGGCGGCAATATGGATATCTATGGCTGGACACGCGACCTCGAGGCAGTAATCGGTTTTCTTTATGAACTGAATGGCGTCGATAATTCACGACTATTCCTTGTCGGTTTCAGCGCCGGGGCGGCTACATCGGTATATGTGGCATCCAAAGACGAGAGGGTATGCGGCGTGGCTGCCTGCGCCTGCCCGGCTCACTTCGGACTTTTTACGGAATCGGGAGAGCCGCAGGCCATCATCGAGCGCTATCGTAGTATCGGCGCTATCAGAGACGCGGACTTTCCGCCGTCGGTCGAGGGTTGGTTTGACGACCTCAAGATAGTTACTCCCCTGGAACATGTTTCAGGTATTGCCCCCAGGTCTCTATTGCTGGTACATGGGGGCCAGGATGAAACGGTACCCGTGGAACATGCCCGCCAGCTTTACGAGAAGGCTGGAGATCCCAGGAAGCTGGTTGTTATCGACGATGCCGGTCACCGGCTGAGGCGGGACGAAAGAGTTATCGGGGCTATTCTGGACTGGCTGAAATCGGGTTAGTCTTTTCTGCAATCAAGCATCTTCAATAGCATCGCACACGTTGTTCTGGCGGTTTGCGGCTGTGGTCTCCAGTGCCAATTTATCCATCTCGAGCTGTACCGGTATCGGGTAGTCACCGGTAAAACAGGCCAGGCAGAAATTGTCTTTCGGCAGGTCGACGGCTTTTATCAGTCCCTCGATACTCAGGTAACCAAGGGAATCCGCGCCGATGAAATCGCGGATTTCCGGTATGCTCTTCTGGGCAGCGATAAGCTCCTGTCGGGTAGCCATATCCACTCCGAAAAAGCAGGGATAACGTATAGGCGGCGCACAGATACGCATGTGTACTTCTTTAGCCCCCGCTTTTCTCAGCAGCTTCACCACGTTGGGAGTAGTAGTACCGCGCACGATACTGTCGTCGACCACCACGAGGCGTTCGCCGTCGAGTATTTGAGGCAGCGGGTTGAACTTGAGCTTAACGCCGAGGTCTCTCATACGCTGGTCAGGCTCGATAAAAGTACGGCCGATATAGCGGTTCTTTATCAAGCCTTCGACTGCCGGTATGCCGGACTCCCGCGCAAAGCCCGTACCCGCCGCAGTGGCTGAATCAGGCACGCCCATCACGAGGTCGGCATCCGCCGGGTGCTCCCGCGCCAGTCCCATCCCCATTGCCTGACGTGCCGGGTAAAGCAGGCGACCGTTTATTACGCTGTCGGGTCGGGCGAAGTAGATATACTCGAAGATGCAGGCCCCTCCTCTATTCGGCTCACCGGGAAAACTCTTCATTCCGTTCTGGTTGATGAACACTATCTCCCCCGGCTCAACAGCCCTTTCGAATTCGGCGCCGATATGGTCGAGGGCGCATGTCTCCGATGCCACCACCCAGCCGCTGTCCACCTTACCCAGGCAAAGCGGGCGCACGCCAAAGGGATCGCGAACGGCGTAGAGTTCATTAGGAGTCAGTATTACCAGAGAATAGGCGCCCTGAAGACGCCGCATCGCATGTCGTATCTTCTCCGGCCAGCCGTTTCCCGGACTGGACAGTATAAGATTGGCTATTACTTCGGAATCGGTAGTGCCGCGGAACATGTAGCTTTTATCAGAGAGTTCGTTATAAAGGTGCTCGGCATTAACAATATTTCCGTTGTGGGCGATAGCGATGGTGCTCTTGCCGTTGCCTACAACTATCGGTTGGGCATTGGAAGCCCGGCTCGAACCTGCTGTGGAATAACGGTTGTGGCCAATGGCAATATGCCCGGGAAGATGAGTGAGGGATTCCTCATTAAAAACATAGGAAACACGGCCCATGCCGGTAATAACTGTGATTTTATTGCCGTCGGCGGTGGCAATACCGGCGCTTTCCTGACCGCGATGCTGCAGGGCATAAAGCGCAAAAAAGGTAAGACGGGCTACGTCTTCATCCGGGGAATAAACACCAAAAACGCCGCAAGACTCGTGCAAGAATGACCTGCCTTTAATTTCGTCTTGACTAACTCTTTAATTTAATTATAGCCTACCGAGTACTTATCGGTCAATTTGAAAAAAGATGATATAATGATAGCTGTTATGGACAAGCTCAGGTCAGGCACCGAGAAGCTGGGACTGGAATTGACCGATGTTCAGATAAAGCAATTCGTACTCTACTATCGCGAACTGGTCGAATGGAATAACAGGGTAAACCTGACCAGTATCACTGACTACGAAGACGTTCAGGTAAAACATTTTTTAGACTCGCTTACAATAATAAAAGCCGTTCCGGGAGTGATAAAGGGAGATATAAGAATTATAGATATCGGTACCGGTGCCGGATTTCCCGGAATACCATTAAATATAGTATTTCCCGACTTAAAAGTGACGTTGCTCGAAGCCACTGCCAAGAAAGTAAAATTCCTGGAATCTGTGGTCAGGAGTCTCAGACTGGACCACGTTGATATTATTACCGGCAGGGCTGAGGATGTGGCTCATGATATACAGTACCGGGAGAAATTCGACCTGGTGCTGTCGCGGGCCGTGGCGTCACTGCCGACCCTCGTAGAACTTACCCTGCCTTTCAGCAAGGTCGGCGGTAGCTTTATTGCCCAGAAAAAAGGCGATATCGAGTCGGAAACAGCCAGTGCAAACAAAGCTATTTCACTATTGGGCGGCAGGCTGCGGGAAGTGATACCGGTTGACCTTGCAGAGCTGGATGATGAGCGATTCCTGGTGGTGATAAATAAGATAGAGCTGACACCTGCTGAATACCCGCGGCGGAGTGGTATGCCTGCTAAGCGGCCGATTATTTCCTGAGTAAACCATCAATATCACCTTCGGTAATTGCCAGTTTATCCTGTAGCTGCTTGATAAGCTCCATGAACTCCTGGTTCTTGCGCAATCTCCCGCCGTATAACCGCAGACCCTTGATAGTTTTTTTTATCTCAATGGGGTCGGGATTCTCTGTTTCCAGCAGACTGTAGGCGGCGTCCAGATGTTTACGCTTGGTTATCCTGTCCATTTTATTAAGCAAGAATAAAATCAGCACCAGGAAGAGGATAAAGAGTATAAACCAGACGTAGTCCATTACGATTTAAGTTTAAACAAATTCCTCGGGAACAGTCAATGATGGTCTTTAGCAGGCTGCTGTTTCTGTTGCCAACATGTGCCAACAGTAGTAGAATTATATTATCAACCTGAGTAATCTAGAGGAGGCGGATATGGAAACCGGGACGTGGAAGGTAAAATCGGGACTGGCCCAGATGCTCAAGGGCGGCGTGATTATGGACGTGGTCACACCGGAGCATGCAAAAATAGCCGAGGAGGCCGGGGCCTGCGCGGTAATGGCGCTGGAGAGGGTTCCTGCGGATATCCGTGCCGCAGGC
>CAYYVO010000168.1:0-5297 GCA_964475175.1 uncultured Dehalococcoidaceae bacterium
GCAGAGCTGCGGAAAGGTCAGCACATACTTGTCCAGGACAGCGATTGCCTTATAGGCACAGATCTCGGCGCAGCTTCCGCAATAGCTGCATTTCGACTCGTCAACGTGCGGCACGGATATACTGACCGCTTCGCTTCCGTCGATAAGCGGCTTCATAAAGATATGGTCATTGGGCTCCTCGAAATCACAGTCAAGTAGCTGTACCGCGTGACTTGCCTTCACGGAGAGGGCGAGGCTGGTCGCTATAAGCGTTTTGCCGGTTCCCCCTTTGCCACTGGCTACCGAGATAATCATTTTATGCTCTCATCATCTTTGTGCCACATTTGGGGCAACTCAGGTCATAACAGGGTGTTCCCCGCTGGTGAGGCACCTTTTCACCGCAGCTGGGGCAAACGCAGTCTCCGACCGGCCCGGCGCCGGGCCGGTTGCCACCCATCCTGCCCCCTCTCTGCCCCTGCCCGGTGGGCGGCCCTGTTCCATCTCCTCTGGGCATAATAACACCTCCAAAGTAATTCAGTTTTATCTCCTGCCCATACCTCCGCCGCGGCCCATACCGGAGTGAGGGGCTACGTTAGCCTGTGAGATGACCTGGTACTTACCTGACTTGTAGCCCTCTATGGCGTCTTTTAAGGTACCGGAAACACCGGTCATTACCTTGATGCCGGCAGCTTCCAGGACATTGAAGGCATTGGGTCCGCAGTTACCGGTGAGCACGACATCGATTCCTTTACCAGCTATAAACTGGCCCGTGGCAATCCCGGCTCCGCCTCCGGACGTCGCATTGCTGTTTTCCAGTACTACAAACTCCATCGTATCGGGGTCAACGACAACAAAATACTGGCAACGACCGAAACGCGGGTCGACCTGAGCGTTCAGGTCGGTTCCCGTAGAAGATACGGCAATCTTCGTAATCAGCATACCCTTATCGTTTAGTCTTCCTTCTCCAGCTCCTGGATTCGGCGCTCAATTGCTTCCATATCATACTTCATCGTGTCGGATTGTTCCTTTAGGAAGTCCAGCTCATCCCTGGGCGACGGCTGGTAAGTAGCTACCGGGAATGCTGCGTTCGCAATCCCTCTTTCTGCTATACCGGGGTACCAGCATCGCGCTAAACCACCCCGTCCGCGGCCGATGTAAGGCCATGCGGGAGAAGCACCCCTGAAGCTGAATCCATAACCTGCGTAGGCCTGTCTGATGCCCCGGGGATTACAAAGACCTCTACCACCACCGGTCATCGGCCCCATGCCGCGAGGTCCGGTTATATCAAATCCTGGCATTATCTCTCACCTCCTTTCCTGATTTTATTATCAGTGAGGCTGGAAACACAGCCTCTCAAGGCCAAGAAGAGTCGAGACCCCGGCTCCGGTTACTCCGAAGACTATCAGTCTCTTGCCCCTATCATCCGCCTCAACTTTAATGCTGTCGAAGGTATCATTAACGATAGTGCTGCTGGTAGCCAGCAGAATATCGCACCAGGTGATGAGCCGCGTTGTGCCAGTCTTGCCGTTCCAGACTTCAGCGCCGTATTTCAGCGTGCCGATATTCCTGGGATTAAGGTCGGTACAGCGCACGTTTTTGGCATCAAATGTCTTGACTAGATTTTCCAGTATGGCAGGCTGATAGCCTATCAAGCCGATCCTGACATTTCCGTATTTTGTCTGGATATGTTGTGCTATCTCGGCGGCGCATTTCTCCGGCTCCTCGTCGTGGCAGTGACGGACACCGTTGACCATGCCGAGGTGCGCCATGACGGCATTCAATGTCACGTCGAATATAGCTCTTTCATCATTCGTATCCAGCTTCAGATTCAGTACATCATTCAGGGAACCCTTGAATTCACTAGGTCTGTCGGTAAAGGCTTGCCCGAAGCTGTCTTTGAACTGCGCCTCAATCATCACCTCACGACCTTCCAGCAGGGGAAAATCCTTCCTCGAAGGGTCGCCTATTGCCTGCCTGGCTGTTAAAGTGCCGATAGTTACCTCTACCGGCTCGCTGCCAAGCCGGTGTGTCTCAATAATTATCCGGAACTTCTCTTTGGCTTTCTCAATGGTGTTTTTTACTGCCAATACTCCTTTATTTCCTCCTCGCTAACAAAGTATCCCAGCTGTTTAAAAACTGCCTTTCCCTCTGTCGAGGTTATAAAATCTATGAAATTCCGTGCCGATTTTTCATCCTGACTATAGGCTGACACGGCTACCTGGATCTCCCCGATGCCAGTCAGTTGCTCCGGAAGCAGGTAGATATTTTCAATCTGGTCCGGAGCCTGAAACTGATAGAAATGCCAGATAATCCCGGCATCAATCTGCCCCATGACCAGCATGGTCAGTAAATTATCGGGGCGAATTGCCTCGGTAACGATATTTCGTTCGATTTCTTCGGAGAGTCCCGCTTTGGCGAATATTTCAGGTGCATATTTACCCAGCAAGGTTGTTTCCTGGCGAGTGATGGCTACTTTTACCCCTGTTCCGGCCAGGTCTTCCAGGATTTGGATATTCCTGGGATTGCCCTTTTGTACGGCAATAACAGGAATCATATATGCCACAGCCTGAATCGTTTCCGGGGAAATCGCCTGTTTCTCGGTTGCTGCTTCCATAAACTTCTGCTCGGGTGAGATGTATATATCTCCGCTGCGCGAAAGTGTCATTTGAGAAAGCACCTCACCGCCACCTCCATAGTTTACTTCGATGGTAGTGCCGTATTTCTCCTGAAATATCTGGCAAATCCGGTCAACAGCGGGTTTTGATCCTGCCGAAGAAAAAACCCGTAGATTAGACGGCGCCGATGAGCAGGAACTGCCGGGGATTACCATTATCATCATGGACAGCAATATTGACGCTAATAATGCCTGCGAATTCCTTGCGGACACTAACCTATATCCCTCTCCTTTGTCATGGTGAGTAGTCTGATACCCCTTATTTGCCGGAAGGTCGCTCCCTGGCTGACGCATAGCATCACAGTATCCGGGTCGGTTACCAGGGTGCCGGATATTGCATTGACACCGTAGTCGAAAAGGATGGGTGACAGAGGAGCCGTTCCTCCCAGGATGACGACGTAAGCATCTGGATTACAGAGATTCAGCAGGTAATCTATAGTGTGATTGGTGAAAGCCGTACCGGTGATGCCGATAACATCTGCCTTTGGTATTAGTCTTTCAGCCTCGGCTTCGGCGAAATCGCCTTCCTGCGGATTCTTTTCAATAACCCATAATTCACTGGCTACTGTGTGCAGACGGGATATAAAAGGAAAATGACCGATGATAGCCACCTTTCTGTTTCTCCCTTTCTCGAATAGCAAATCACCAGCGTTGAGTTCCTGGCAGCGCTTCTTGTCGACATCGATTAGCGAGTTGATGGTTGCCATACCGATGGCTGCTTCCAGAGTACTTGATGAGAGAGCCATACGCGCCAGCATTTCTGGCTCCTGGTTGAGTAAAAGGCCGGCTTCATTTACCGGGACTTTGTCATGGTGGGGACCGGGATCGTGGGGTGTAGAGGCCAGTCCGCATTTGTGTGTAAGAACCGCGGTCTGAAAAGCACCCTGACGTATATCTTTCACGGTCGCACCGTAGTCTAAAGTAGAGAGTATGTCAGTTAAAATCTTCATCGTGCTCAAAGTGGTTTTCCGTATCTTTGATATCCATAGATTGGCCTATGATTACCACACCACCCGTTAATTTTTACCCGAGTCTCTTGCCCTTTGATTGTGTCCGGCAATTACCAGTGGCTCGATATTTGGCGTGTTGCACGTGGGACAAAGCTCAGGAGACTCGTTAGACGGCATGTCCAGCTCCCATTCGTGCCCGTATTCACAGCAGAACCATCGCCTTATCATCTCAAAATTACCACCATCAATTCTCATCGCCTTACCATTTAGAAGAGCATCGGCAATCTTTTGTCGCGCCGATGCCAGGACTCGCTGAAAAGTGGGACGTGAGACATTCATCTTTTCAGCCGCCTGATCCTGCTGCAACCCCTCGAGGTCCTTCAGTCGTAGGGCTTCAGCCTCCTCGATAGAAATACGCACTTCTTCGAGAGTCCTTAACGGTATACCTGCGGGCTTGAAAAAGGTTATCCATGGCATGTTGGCGACTCGTCGGCATTTTAATGGTCTGGCCATATTTTTCCCCTTATTATGAGCATATGCTCATAATAAGTATAGCAAAGACATTTGAAATAGTCAACATCTTGTTACTTTTCTACGCGAGAGAGACGCACCTTTTTTTATTAGAGTTACCGATATTCACCCACTAAATCTGCTCTATTGAACCCCTGCAGATGAACAGAGTACAATATAGATAAGTATTAGACAGGCAAGCCATGCACACTTACAGTGAGGCATCGCTGATTCATGGATATGGATAAGAGAGAACTCAGGTTTATGAACAGCGCATTCAGAAAATTCTTCCAAAGACATTATGGGTTTAAAATATTCGAAAAATTTCTCAAAAAGAACAATATGCAGTTGAACCATAAGGTGATATTAGATGTCGGCTGTGGTTCTGGATACAGCACTGAACTACTCGTGAAGGAGTTTGAACCGAAGGAGTTGGTCGCATTTGACATCATGCCGGAACAGGTTGCGCTAGCTAAACAAAGAGGATTGCCAGCTAATATATTTCTTGCAGATGTTACAGATACCGAGCTTCCCTTTTCAAGCTTTGATGCTGTGTTCGTTTTTGGTATTCTCCATCATGTGCCGGAATGGCGTGGCGCGCTCAAAGAGATTAGCAGAGTACTCAAGCCTGAAGGAGTCCTTTTGATTGAGGAACCAGATAAGAAAGCTTTGGATGATGCCGAGCGTTATTTGAAGATCCGTCATCCCGAAGAATCTAGATTCCGGTGGCCGGAGTTTTTCGAGGCCCACCGGTATGTCGAAAAAGGACATAAAAAGGGGCATGTAGTAATAACTGTATGTAGTTAATATCGTCCTGGAGGAGAATATATCGACAGTTCGGGCTGAGATATCGTATTTCAACCGATAATTTTTATATATGGGGAAGGTATATGACTGAAAACATAAAAGATAATCATTCTGATAAGCGACTGAGGCCAGACCCGCTGACACATGTTGTGCGCTGCCTTTCGTTCCGCTCTAATTGGCGTCAACAATTGTTCCTCTTAATCACCAGCGCAATCCTGATACTGTCAATGCTGGTCGGATGCGGTCCCAGCATTAAAGACCTGGAAGCGGTCGAATACACACCGCTTCCCGCGAATGACTGGGAGGTATCGACGCCCGCAGAGCAGGGGCTGGATCCGATGCTGGTGGCGGAGATGTATTACAATGCGGCTGAATTG
>CAYYVO010000169.1:0-1988 GCA_964475175.1 uncultured Dehalococcoidaceae bacterium
GTCATAGGACTGGGCGGCGGCGGCTGCAACGCCGTTACCCGTATGGTCAGAGAGAACATTCAGGGTGTTGAATTCATTGCCATGAATACAGACGCCCAGGCTCTGGCAATCTGCGAGGCCCCGCAGTGCGTCCAGCTCGGTCCCAAACTCACTAAAGGTCTGGGAGCGGGCGGTGACCATGTTATCGGGCAAAAAGCCGCTGAGGAAAACCGTGATGACCTGAGGGAACTGGTGGCCGGATCGGACATGGTGTTCGTCACCGCCGGCATGGGCGGCGGTACCGGGACCGGCTCTATTCCGGTTATTGCGGAGATATCCAAAAACAGCGGTGCCCTTACCATTGCCGTGGTCACCAAACCTTTCGAATTTGAGGGGGCTCACCGCACGGAGACGGCAGAAGAAGGGATTAATAGTCTTATCGATAAGGTGGATACCCTGATTATTATTCCCAATGACCGCCTTCTCACGCTCTGCGACCATAAAACAGGCGTGGACAGTGCTTTCAAACTGGCCGATGATGTTCTCAGGCATGGCGTTCAGGCTATTGCCGAGGTTATCACTACACCCGGTATGATTAACCTCGACTTCGCCGATGTCAAAGCAATAATGAAAGACGCCGGCCCGGCCTGGATGTCCATCGGCAGGGGTTCCGGTCAGAACCGGGCCACCGATGCCGCTAAAGAAGCGCTGGCCAGTCCGCTGCTGGATGTCTCTATCGAGGGTTCCAAAGCCGTCCTCTTCAATGTCGTAGGAGACAGCAACCTGTCCCTGTTCGAGGTCAATCAGGCGGCAGACGTTATCAAGTCCGCTGTTGACCCGGATGCCAACATTATCTTCGGTGTTGCCAATGACCCGTCCATGGATAACGAGGTCAGGATTACCCTGATTACTACCGGCTTCCATGCCATGCTGGGTATGGGAAATACCGAAGAAGAGGACGAGCTTACCAAGCTGCTCAAAGGCATGAAGACTGAAGATGAACTGGACGTCCCCTCATTCCTGCGCCGTCCTTTGTTCAGTCACCGCCGGCACACGACACCCCCGAGCGAGGTAAATCCGGAACCGGTAAAACAGCGCCACTTCTCCTAAGCGATATTACCGGTACAAACGGTCAATATAAATCGGGGGCGGTAGAGACACGTGAGCACATGGTGCTTAACGATGCACGAATTATATAATCGGCCCTCCGAATATATAAGAGGCTGCGGGCGTTAAACGCCCGCAGCTGCTTTTTAGTGTATGTATTGTCCCCTATCCCCTTTTCTGTTGACAAATTATTCACTATCTGGTTATCCTATTACTTGGCGATTTCATTATTGATAAAGGCATCAATATCTAAAGATGTATTCCGCCGTGTATGCGAGTTATCACAGGCAAGGCAAAAGGACACCGACTGAAGTTCCCGAAAGGGACATCCACGCGCCCGGCAACGGACCTGGTACGCGGCGCCATCTTTTCCATCCTGGAAAACATGGTCGATGACTGGTCCATGGTACTTGACCTGTTTTCCGGCAGCGGTGCCCTGGGTATTGAAGCGCTCAGCCGGGGCGCCGGATGGGTGGACTTTGTTGAAAGCGAACCAAGGTGTTGTGGTATAATTAAAGAAAATCTAGCCAGTACAAAGCTATCGGAGCAGGCCCACGTGTACTGTTCCGATGTCTTTAAGGCACTTTCTTTCCTTGATAAGGAGTACAATATAATACTGATGGACCCACCCTATTCTAATACATCCATAGGTAATTTCATCACAGAACTGGCAACCTCCCGACTGGTCGGGACGAAGACAACGTTAGTGGTTACCCACTCTCCCCGCTTACCTCTCGATTCGAGCTACGCCACGATAAACCTCATTAAGGAGCACCGCCACGGCGATAGCTGTATTTCAATATACCAGAAGGAGGTCCCGTCTTGATTATCGCTCTCTATCCGGGCAGCTTCGACCCGATAACCAACGGGCACATAGATATACCCAGCAGAGCTGCCAAACT
>CAYYVO010000169.1:1998-5263 GCA_964475175.1 uncultured Dehalococcoidaceae bacterium
GGTAGTTATCGGCATCTTTTCCACACCGGATAAACGCCTGACTTTCACTCTCGAAGAGCGCGTTGAGCTGGCCACGCAGGCTGTAGCCCATTTGCCTAAAATCGAGGTCAGACCGTACAGTAATATAACCGTGGAATTCGCTAAAGAAATTAAGGCCCAAGCCCTGGTACGCGGTCTGAGAATGAGCGCCGATTACGAGAGAGAGTTTGAAATGGGCATGCTGAACAAGAAACTCGACCCGGAGCTGGAGCTTGTCTGCTTCATGGCCAGCCAGGAATACCAGTTCCTCAGCTCAAGTCTAATGAAAGAGGTGGCCAGCCTGGGAGGTAATATCAACAGTCTGGTGCCCAGGCATGTCGCTGAGGCTCTCAGAAAGAAGGGTGTCAGTAAAATGTAGAATACTGGCGGAGACTAATAACTGCCGCGTTAATTAATATTTTTTTGGTAAGTTTCAGGAGGTAAATTGAATGGCCTATATGATTACAGATGAGTGCATTAGCTGTGGAGCCTGCGAGCCGGAGTGCCCGGTGGGTGCCATCAGTGAGGGTGATACTATCTACGTAATCGACCCCGAAAAATGCGTCGAGTGTGCTGGACACCATGATTCGCCTAAATGTGCTGAAATCTGCCCGGTTGATGCCCCTCAGCCTGACCCGGACCATCTAAAACAGTAATAAGATATAATTAGCAATAATAATAGCAAAAACACCGGCCGGATAGCTGAATGTATACAGGGGCGGAAATTACCCGCCCCTGTCGAGATATAACACAAGCAACCCGTTTTTCCTGATGCGGAAAGACGTGGGTTTCATTTTTCAGACATACTCTGTAGTGTGTGCCTGTGTGTTTCAGGTTTCCGTTTACTGGAAGAAATCCCTTACCGAGTCAAACTCGGATGGCAGAAAGCCTAGCACCAGTGGGAAACTGTCCAGCAGGAAACGTGCCAGCGCGGAATTAGATACCGTATCGCCGATACCCAGGAAGTTGACCCACATGGTTAGCAGCGCCCCGCAGAAGATGGCACCCAGCAGAAGTCCGAATATTGCGCCGCCCAGCTTGTTTACCCAGCCCAGCAGCACCATTGACACCAGCGTTTTCAGCACCGCGGCTAGGACGGCGGCGATTATCATTACGCCGACGAAGATGATGGCAAAGGCGGCGACTTTTGCTGCCCCTTCGTTGGAGATGAAGCCCAGCACGCCGGCAAATGATTCGTATAGTTGGCCTGCTAGAATAAGTCCGACCACTCCCCCGATTATTGTCAGGAGCGCCTTTATAAGCCCTGCCTTGAGCCCGACGAACGTGGGAACGATGAGCAGTATCAGTATTATTATGTCCAGCCAGTTCATCTGCTTATGACCCCATACAAATATTGCTACATTGTACTACTCATAATGCAGCGCGTCAATAGGGTTCAATCTGGCTGCCCTCATCGCCGGATAAATACCGGAAATGAGGCCGATAGCGACCGAAACCGATATAGCCAGGATGACAATCTCTGCCGAGACAGTGGCATTGATGGTCATGCCGGCAGCCGCCGAGAAGGTGGTAACCAGCCATGACACGCCCCAGCCGCCGATAATGCCTACTGCTCCCCCGGCCAGACTCAGCATGGCCGCCTCCAGCAGGAACTGGAGCAGGATATCCCGCCGTTTGGCTCCAACGGACTTGCGGATACCTATTTCCCGTGTACGCTCGGTTACAGAGACGAGCATGATATTCATGATGCCGATACTCCCCACCAGCAGAGAGATACTGGCAATAGCGCCAAGCAGCAGCGTCAGCACGCCGGTAACCTGCTGTATCATCCCCATCATCTGTTCCTGCGTCATGATGAGGAAATCTTCCCTGCCCTCCTCGGTGATGCGGTGGCGTTGTGTAAGCAGTTCGGTAATGTCTGCGGCAACGACATCTGAAAGATCGATGTCCTCTATCAGAACAGCAAGCTGCTGGATTGCGTCCTCACCGCGGACGGTCGGCCCCGGATATAGCCTTGTCTGATAGGTGGTGATAGGTACCGATATCATGTCGTCCATACTTATCCCCATCATCTGCCCGCCCTTGGGTTCGAAAATGCCGATAATGTCAAACTGGCGGCCGTTAATTTTTACTTTATCACCCACGGGATCATCGTACCCGAACAGGTCATTGGCCACCTTGGAACCCAACACCACCACCATATCTCTCCCCGCCACATTCCTATCGGTGATAAACTGGCCGTATTCCACCGGATAATTCAATACCTGCGCAAACTCGGAGGTAGTCGCTTCCACAAAAGCTACCGTGCTCTCATCGCCGGTAGCCACCTCAACATAGTTCTCTGTTATCGGGGCCACAGCCACTACCGATGGTACGTCTTCCATAATCGCTTCGGCATCTCCGAGGGTAAAGCTGTATGCCGCCATCTGCATCGCGGCGAGCCCTTCTACGCCGGGTGTCTGCGAGGTGATGTAAATCAGGTTAGTACCCATACCTTCCAAGGCAGAGGTAATCGACTCCTCCGTTCCCCTCCCTACCGACATCAGGGTAATAACGGAACCCACGCCGATGATAACGCCCAGCATGGTCAGCGAGGACCGCAGCTTGTTCGCCGCCAGCGACCTGATTGCGATAAAAAACGATTCGATTATCTTCACGGCTTCTCTCCTCGCTTGTCCGATTTTTTAACGGCTTTGGATTTTGCCTTCTTTTCTCCTATCGGTCTGTCTTCGATGACTCGTCCGTCCAGCAGCCGCACGATGCGTTTGGCCTGCTCTGCAACATCCGGCTCATGCGTTACCAGGACGATAGTGATACCTTCCTGGTTAAGCCGGCAAAAAATGGATATAATCTCGGCGGTAGAGTTGCTGTCCAGGTTTCCGGTAGGCTCGTCCGCCAGAATTAGAGACGGGTCATTCACCAGCGCACGTGCAATAGCCACACGCTGCTGCTCGCCGCCGGAAAGCTCAGATGGCTTGTGAGTAGCCCGTTCTTTAAGCCCGACACGCTCCAGAGCTTCCATCGCTTTCTTGCGTTTCTGACGTCCCCCGCCATAAATAAGCGGCAATTCCACGTTGGCTACGGCCGATGTACGCGGCAAGAGATTGTATGTCTGAAAAACAAAGCCTATTTTCCTGTTTCTCATCTCGGCAAGCTTATTGTCGTTCAGCTTGCTGACATCAATTCCGTCGAGGATATAGTTTCCACTGGTGGGTTTATCCAGGAAGCCCAGGATATTCATCAGGGTGGACTTCCCCGAGCCCGAGGCGCCGATAAGCGCCAGCAT
>CAYYVO010000170.1:0-5238 GCA_964475175.1 uncultured Dehalococcoidaceae bacterium
CCCTCGACGGTCTGTACGTTGCCGGGGGACAGATGTTCGCCGCCGGCGACCACAGCTACGCGGCGTCTACCGGGAGATACGCCGGCAGAAAAGCCGCTGCCTACGCAAAGCAGACAGGCGAAAGTAAAATAACCAGAGACCAGGTCGTCCTTGAAAAAGCCCGCATCTACGCCCCGATAAACCGCAGCGACGGCGTCGACTGGAAGGAACTGCACGCCGGCATTGCCCGCGCCATGCAGTACTTTTGCAGTGAATACAAAACGGAACTGCTGCTTAACATGGGACTGGATGCCCTGAAAGAAATAGAAGAAGTATTCGTACCCAGACTCTACGCCCTAGACCCCCATAAACTGATGCGCAGTATCGAAGACCTGAGCCTGCTAACCCACGGGCAGATCGTCCTCAATGCATCCCTGGCCCGCAAAGCCAGCAGCCGGGTGCTGAACTTCTTCAGAATCGATTACCCTGAAATAGACCCGCCGGAATGGAACAAGTTCATTACCGTCAAGCTGGAGAACGGCAAGGTCAGGGCGGGAGAACTACCCATCGACTACTGGGGTAATATGAAAGATAACTATGAAGCCCATAATAAGGACTATCAGGGCGTTTACCAGAGAAAATAAGGAGGCTGTCATAGCTGATGATATAGTATATGCGTTACCCAATATTGTCAGCCCCGCTAATCCGGTAATTTTCAATCCCGATATCTGCAACGGTTGCAACACCTGCGTGGAGGTCTGCCAGATAGACGTATTTATCCCCAACCCCGAGAAAGGCAAACCACCGGTAATACTGCATCCCGATGAGTGCTGGTATGGCGGCTGCTGCATCAATGAGTGCCCCTACCCCGGGGCTATATCCTTCAACTGGCCGGTGCAGCAGCGGGCTTACTGGAAAGACAAGTCAACCGGCAAAGTATACAAGGCCTGAACGGACTCCTTCGCCGGATTATACAGGAACAGCCGGCGCTACTGTTGATAGGCTTCGGGCAGGGGTACGGACTGGTTAACCTGCACGTCGACGTAGTTTTCGAATTTTTCGGCGTTGGTCTCCATGGTGAGCTCACCGACCAGTTCTCCATCACGGAATACCTGGCCTTTCTTTGAGCCGTCCGGCTGAAAGACAATTTCAACAGTGTAGCCGTTCTCCGCGTCTATAGCGGATACCGTTCCGCCGATAGCACGTCCGTCATCGTCAAAACGGTCAAGTAGTATATCAATCTCGAAGTTCATATCACCCTGTTCGGGATGATTGCAGGTCACCGTACCGTCGCCGGTCTGCTGGCCGAATACGGGGGCCTGTCCAGCGCCGGTGATACTGAAATCACGCTGTTCATGAACCGTTCCGCGGACGCTGCCGGTCATTTCGGCAATAATATCCATCCGTGCGCGGGCATCCTCCTCTGTGGGCGGGTCGCTGGCGTACCAGCCCGTCTTATCAGAACCGTTAAAAGCATCTATGACCATTTGCGGTACCCCGATAGACTCCATGTGCTCCGCGTACATTTCATTTATTTGCTGCTCGATATCCCCCGCGATGTTCCACATCTGGTAGTCCATCAACGATTCGGCGGGGGCTTGCATGTCTTTCAGTTCGTTCCATAGTAAATTATTCCAGCCCTGCGGTGTGGCCAGGCTCGGATCACGGAGGGGTACGATGGAGTTAATGATTGAAAACAGACTCCCGTGGTCGTTCTGATCTATCGTTACCATATCGGTCGGGATTGACTGTAAGTTTTTCTCGAGAAGCAGCGCCGGGGTCACATCCTCGCCGTCAGCGGTCTCAAAGGTTACGTCGGGTTTTGCCGCCGCAGGACAGGCGCCCGGCAGGGCAGCCATGGCGCCATCGGGCGGAAGTGCGTCAAGGTATTCCGGGGGTATACTGTGGCCGCTTCCCTGCATGGGGAGATTAAAAAAGATGTCTCCCGAAGGCTGGCGTACCATCGCCCCGATGGATACAGAGCCGTTGTTTAAGGGGAATACAGGCCGGACAAGAAAACTGTCAAGGCTGGCAGTGCCGCCGTTCCAGGCGAGTGTCGTGGTGCCAAGGCTTACGGTCGATATTGCTTTTATACTGTCATCATAATATTTCTGTATATGCTGTAAATCATAAAAGAAGCCGGCAATCTGGGCCGCAACCCTGACATCGGTATCGTTTACATTTTCCCCGGAATCGCCGTCGACGCCAGCGCCATCGCTCTCTCCCTGATTTTCAATGTTGACATCGTTATTGATATTGCCTTGCTGAGGAGGGACCTCTTTTTCGTTTTCATCAGGTTGTTGCGGGGTAGCTGGAATATCATTATTGTCCGCAGCTTCGGGCTGAGGTTTTTCAGTCCCGCACGCGGTCACTATCACCATGAGCAGGATGACCAAAATAGCAAGTTTTTTCACAGTTCTCTCCTTATCCGGTATACATACGCATGTATATAATTAAGCGCTATAAGAAACGTTTCAATAGACGAAAAAAGGAATGATAGAGGCCCCGCGTCGACCAGGAATAGCCTATTTATATATTATTATGACGCCTGCCGTACTGTCAATATGCTGGCTGCAGAACGTATCAGCTAAACGTCATCCCGCGGCGTCAGAGGCAGTCCTCCGCCGGCGCATATAGATTCTCCGGTAACGTAGGATGAAAGGTCGGATGCCAGGAACAGGGCAACCCCGGCGATTTCTTCCGGTAATCCCATTCTGAGCATCGGTACCCTGTTGTCCAGCATCTTGAAAAAGGCTTCACCTTCTTCCTTTGTCATTCGAGACAGCATATCGTTAAAGAACTCCGACCGTATCGGGCCGGGCAAAATAGCATTTACGGTGATATTAAAAGGAGCCAGTTCAAAAGCCAGGTTAGCCGTCAGACCGAGCACTCCTCCCTTAGCGGAATGGTAATGGACGATTGGAGCCGGCGGATGAATGGCGCCCATGGAAGAAACGTTGACGATTTTCCCGTAATTGTTTTTCCTCATATGCGGGATAACTGCCCTGCAGCAATAAAACTGACCTTTTAAATTGATACCGACAATCCTGTCCCAGTCCTCGTCGGTGGTATTCTCAATCGCCCCGCCCGTCGCCTCGGTAATACCACCCGCGTTATTGACGAGGATATCTATTTTCCCGAATTCCTTAACGGTTCGGGCTATCATGTAGTTGACCTCGGCACTGTTCGAAACATCGGCTGCAATCGCTAATGACTTGTGCCCTTTCGCCTTGACTTCCTCGGCAACTTTTTCAGCGCCTTCGACATGCAGGGCGTTGATGACGACATCACAACCCTCCTCGGCGAATTTATGGGCAATGCCTTTCCCGATTCCCTTGGCGCCACCGGTAATAATAGCGACTCTATTCTCAAGTAACACTTACTGCCTCCTTATAGCCTTCTTTTAATCATTTTCAATTAAGAGTTGAATAATCCGTTTATAACATAATTCGCAGGCGTTTTTCAAAACTCCGCAATATTGTATAATAACGGGACGGCTTTATTAACTAGTAAAAAACAGGAGATGCAAATCATGGTTTTAGGATACATGGGTAAAATCCTGCGAGTCGACCTCAACAGCGAGAAGATAAGCGAGGAAACGCCGTACGAAGAAACACTCCGGAGTTATATCGGGGGTACGGGGCTGGGCGTTAAATATCTCTATAAGGAAGTACCCCCGGGGGTGGAGTGGTCCGACCCAGAAAACCGGATAATGTTCATGGCGGGGCCTTTAAGCGGCACCAAGGTCAGCGGCTCCGGGATATTTTCTGTAATCAGTAAAGGCCCTATGACCAATCTGGCCGGGACTACCCAGGCAAACGGGTACTTCGGCGCTTTTTTAAAGTTTTCCGGATATGACGGTATTATCGTCCAGGGCAGGGCGAAAAGATGGCTGTACCTCCATGTCCACGACGGTACCGCCGAGCTCAAGGACGCCGGGCATCTCGCGGGCAAGGACACATGGGAAACCGAAGACACCATCAAGAAGGAGATAAATAAACAATGTAGTATATTCACCATCGGGCCTGCCGGAGAAAATCTGGTCAGGTTCGCTTCTATTGCAGGCGACCACGGCCACGTGGCGGCCCATAACGGGCTGGGGGCGGTCATGGGTTCCAAGAAGCTCAAGGCAATAGTCGCCGAGAGGGGCAAGAAGAAGGTCACCGTTGCTAATCCTGCCGGACTCACTAAATCTGCCAGGGTCCTTATCGAGGACGCTCAGAAAGTGATGCCAACCTTGTCCGCGTTGGGAACGGCCGGAGGCCTACCTATGATTCACGAAACCGGCCAGCTGCCGGTCAGAAACTACACCACCAGTATTTTCCCCGAATATGAAAGGTTCAGCGGGGAATCTCTCCGTACCAATTTTAATGTGACCACCACAACCTGCTGGGCATGTAAAATCTCTCACTGCCGCATGACGGAGGTTACCGAAGGACCTTATAAGGGCTTTGTCGGCGAGGAGCCGGAATATGAAGGCATTGCTGCCATGAGCTCTGCCATCGGGCAAACCGACCCCGGGGCTACGGTGATGCTGGGAAACCAGATAGACCGGCTGGGCATTGACATTAATGAATTCGGCTGGCTTATCGGCTGGATGATGGAATGCTACCAGAAAGGACTCCTTACAAAGGATGACCTCGACGGTATCGAGATGGACTGGGGTAACGCCGAAGCGACGCTGGCGGTACTGAAGAAGACTGCCTACCGTGAAGGACACGGTAACCTGTGGGCGGAGGGGGTCAAACGTACCGCCGAGAAATACGGCGGGGAGGCACTGGACTGCGCTGTGTATACCCGGAAAGGCGCCACGCCCCGCGGCCATGACCACCGGGCACGCTGGTCGGAGATGATTGATACCTGCCTTTCCAATACGGGAACCATCGAAGTCGGCCCCGGTATGCCCGCGGCTCCAGAACTGGGAATAGTGCCGCCGAAAGACCCCTTCGACGCCATAGAAGTATCCACGTTTAATGCCAAGGCGAGCGGCCGGCGCCTGTTCGAGGACTCTCTGGTACTGTGCTTTTTCTACTATGCCCGATAACCTGAATAGTGTCATACGGTGAAGCACTACCAGTAACCTTTGCGCCTAGCGGTGGCGCACTCATTGATATAGGCTTATTCTGATTATAGGGTGGTGGTATATAATACCATTGAGGGGTCAGCATACCCCTTGCCACCTTACGCTTACCCATAGCAAAGGCTATACTGCCCGATGGTACAGGTTGCGACTGTGGACTCCGTGTTTGTAATCTAGTA
>CAYYVO010000171.1:0-5233 GCA_964475175.1 uncultured Dehalococcoidaceae bacterium
TCTGCGTGAAGAAGTTGAAAAAAGCCTGAAGGTGAGGGGCGAGGAAAACGTCAGGATGGACTTCGAGGAGAAGGTTATCAACGCCGCCATCGACCAGTCCAAGGTGGAATATCCGCCGGTCCTGGTGGATATGGAAATCAACCGCATTCTCAACGAGCAGGCGAGGCAGCTGCAAATGTCCGGCCGCGGTATGGACGAATACCTCCAGAGCATCAATAAGACGACAGAGCAGCTTCAGGAGGAACTGCGTCCGGTGGCTACGAAGAATGTAACCGCTTCGCTGGTATTGAGCAAGATTTCCGATGCGGAGAAAATAGAAGTAGCCGAAGAGGATATACAAAACGGAATCGACAATATGATACGCGGAGCTGGGGAGGACAGAGTAGAAGAGCTGCGTAAGATGCTGGATACCCCGCAGACCCGCGAGTCTATATCACAGTCGCTGAAAACACGCAAAACCATAGAGCGTCTGGCGGAGATAGCCAAAACGGCCGAAGGAAAAACGAAAACAGCGAAGAAAACCACAAAAAAGACAGCAAGTAAGAAGCCTGTAAGTAAAAAGACCAAGAAGGAGACAAAGGAGGAGGAGAAATGAACATGTATCCCAGCAACGTAATACCAATGGTAATCGAGAGTGGTGCCAGGGGGGAGCGTGCCTTCGACATATACTCACTTCTCTTAAGAGAGAGAATCGTCATGCTGGGTACGCCCATCAATGACCAGGTAGCCAATGTCATCATAGCCCAGCTACTTTACCTGGAGCGTGAAGACCCGGACAAAGACATCAGCCTTTACATCCACTCGCCGGGCGGCGTCATCAGCGCCGGGCTGGCCATCTACGATACGATGCAGCTTATCAGGCCGGACGTATCCACCATATGCGTCGGACTGGCGGCCAGCATGGGTACGGTGCTTCTCTGCGCCGGGGCTCCGGGCAAGCGATATGCTTTACCCAACGCCACCATCCACATGCACCAGGCCCTGGGCACCGCCCAGGGGCAGGCTTCCGATATCGTCATTGCCGCCCGCGAGATAACGCGCCAGCAGGACACCATCAAGGATATCATCGTCAAGCATACCGGCCAGCCGATGGATAGGGTTACACATGATACCGACCGCGATTTCTATCTTAACCCGGAGCAGGCGGTGGAATACCATATCATCGATGAAGTATTGAATAAACCGGCCGAAGAGAAAGACGAGAAGCCTAAGAAGAAATAATTATAAACTGAGAAATACCTGAATACTGCTACTATTTAGATAGCTCGTGTTTAACGATTGTATCTATCTCTGCGGACAGGTCGTAGCCGCTGATAAGATTGCCGGAAGCATCAGCCACCTTCTTATCGGCGGTTATTTTTACCTTTCCCTGGCTAAACGCCCTGATGGTTGCTACCGTCAGCGGAAGCTCTCTTACGGCGCCGTGCCGGCGGATGGTCTTGAATAAGGGATTTTCCTCGCCCTGTTCTTTTCTAATATCTTCGACGGATTTACCTTTTATCTCCTCCCACAGCTTGTCGAAGGCTTGACCGCGGATAGGAAAAATACAGTAGGTGGCGGTCGGTCCCATGTCCAGCTCCGGAATTCCCACATGCATTTTTACACCCTGGGTGTCCGCCCCGGTTTCTATCAATTTCCAGATTACCTGCTGCCAGGTGCCGGCAGGGCCGTCCGGCGCGGCGGGATGCAGGTTGATAATATCATACTTATCGCACATTTCCGGGCCGGCTATCAGCATGAAACCTGCCAGCATGCAGAGGTCGGGGGAGAAACGTTCCAGGCGGTTCATAATTTCTCTATCGTAGTTGATTCGCCACTGCGGCAACGGCGCCAAGGGGTCGGGATTGGGCATATCCCGCATCGCCTTATATTTCTGATAGGAATAGTTCACCAGCGGGATGCCGTAATCGTTCACCATATCCAGGTAGGAATCGGTGGCTTCCGTCTCGCCGCGTTCACGACTACAAAAGACGAACTCTATTTCGGCATAAAGCTCACCGGATAAAATGGTGTCCTGAACCGTTTTCAACAGGCCCCGGGAACCGGCGCCTCTCCCTGTGGAAAACCAGCCGATTTTATAAGGCTGGGACATAATCAGGCTCTCCCGAAAAGCTGGGACTTTATTCTTGCCCAGGAGCTGAACACGTGTACGAAAACACTGGAACGGTGACCGCTAATCTTGCCCCTGGCGAGGGATTTAAGGAACTCCTGCGGAGTGCTGAATTCCGGCATTTCGACGTACGCGTTACCGATTTCATGGACGCTGTGAGCGTCGCTGCCGGCGCTTCCCGGTATATTGTGCTTATCAGCAAACGCCCTGGCCTTCTCGGTATTCGCAGCGAAGGGACTTCGTGAATTCAGCGCTTCGATGAGGTCGATATCTTTGGCTATCTCTTCGATACACCAGTCCTTCAGCGCTGAGCCACGTACCGTTTCAAACGGATGAGGTATATTTACCAGTCCACCCTGGGCCTTGATTCTCTTGATCGTCTCACCGGGGGTAAGGCCGCTGGGTATGGTCTCCTTGAGGAACATCCCCATGATTTCACCCTGGGTACTCAGAATTTCCTCGGCAACGATAACGCGGAACGGGGCTATCTTTTGCATTTTAAGGGCGCCTTCCGCCGTACCGTGATCAGCGATGGCGATACAGTTTATCCCCAGCTCCTGGCAGCGACTGATAATCTTTTCCAGCGGGGTGGAGCAGTCCATTGAATATTCGGTGTGTATATGCAGGTCGGCTTTAAGCATAGCGGTTCCTCAGTTCACCCTCTCGATATAGGTGCCGGAACGCGTATCGACTTTAATAACGTCACCTTCGTTGATAAACAGCGGGACCTGAATGTTCATACCGGTTTCCAGTTTGGCCGGCTTGGTACCGGCGTTGGCGGTATCTCCTTTGAACCCCGGCTCGGTTTCGACTATTTCCAGTTCGACGGTAATCGGCATGGTAACGCCGACGAATTCATCCTTATAGGTATCCACCTCGACGATTGTAGTGCCTTCCTTAAGGTAGTTGAGTCCGTCACCAAGCTGCTCCGCGGTCAGGGGTGTCTGCTCGAAGCTCTCCTGGTCCATGAAATAATAAAGGTCGCCGTCGCTGTAGAGATACTGCATCTGCCGGCTATCTAGGCGTACCCGCACCAGCCTTTCATCGGACTGGAAAGACCGTTCGATGGTATGACCAGCGTTAATATCCCGCAGCTTTACCTTGGCCAGGGCCGTACGTTTCATCTTTACATGCTGATAATCGACCACCTGGTAGAGCTTGCCATCAAATTCAATGATAACTCCTTTTCTCAGCTCGGTAGCATTAATCATATCTTGCCTTTCTTGCTCCGGTAATCGCCCTGGCTTTACCGTTTTCCATTAATACCGTATCTTCAATCCTTACACCGCCCCACCCTGAAAGATATATTCCCGGTTCCACCGTAAAAACCATGCCTTCGGTCAGCATCTCTTCCGAGTTAGGACCGAGGCGCGGCATCTCGTGGGCGGCCAACCCGACGCCATGCCCCAGCGAGTGTCCGAAAGCTTCGCCGCAGCCCGCCTTTTCTATTATTTTCCTGGCGGCGCTATCGGCACGGTGGCCCGTTGTTCCCTCATTAATTATAGACATTGCGGCTGCCTGCGCGTCAAGAACTGTCCTGTAGACCTTTTTGAAAGTCTCGTCCGGAGTGCCGACACAAACAGTACGGCTGAGGTCGCTGGCATAGCCGCAATACTTAGCACCCATGTCAATCAATATCGGTTCGTCCTTGTTGATAACGCGGTCGGAAGGCTTGGCGTGCGGCAGGGCGGCATTGGGTCCTGAAGCGACAATGATTTCGAAGGGTAGCGCCTGGCTGCCGTTTTCACGGAGGCTTTTCTCCAGCTCCCAGGCCACCTGTTTTTCGGTCATGCCCGCCTGGATACGTTCTTCAACGGACTCGAAGGCCGTATCAGATATCGCCGCTGCCTTGATGATAAGTTCGATTTCTTCTGGTTCTTTCACACACCGCAGCGATTCTACAAGGCCGATTACAGGAACCATTTTGGTTGTAAGGTTTTCCTTTTTAAGGCTGGCATTGAGCAGACGGTGTAAATCAAACGTTATATCCGCTGTCTCGAATCCCAACCTATTGATCGCGAGGTCGGAAGCAAGCTCGGGAAACCAGTCGGAGATGGTATTGGAAATACGTAATATTTCAAAATCCGGCGCTTCGGCCAGCGCCTGCTCGGTATAACGAAAATCCGTGGCCAGTACGGCTTTCTGGGGAGTAATCATCAAAAAGCCCGATGAGCCGTCGAAACCGGAGAGATAACGCCGGTTCTCCGGCTGGGTGATGAATACGGCGTCGATTTCGTTTTCGGCGAATTTCTGACGCAGGTTATTCAGGCGGTTACTGGTCATCTTTGCTTTCTTTCCGTGCCATGGGATGGGCGGCGAGATATATCTTACGCGCCCGGCTCTGCGTGACGTGGGTATAAATCTGTGTGGAGGAGAGGTCGGCATGGCCGAGAAGCTCCTGGACTACTTTAAGGTCGGCCCCGCCGTCGAGGAGATGAGTGGCGAAGGTGTGACGCAGTATATGCGGATGGACCTTCTTATTTATCTTCCGGGCGTATTTCTCCAGGATTTTCTGCACCCTCCGGGCCAGCAGGCGCTCGCCGTAACGATTGACGAACAGGGCGTTATTTTTTTTACTGCCGAGAAGCTCATGTCTGCCTTCTTTGATATAATTGTCCAGCGCTCTGGCCGCCGGTGCCCCGATGAGGACGACCCGCTCCTTGGAGCCTTTGCCCCAGACACGGATTTCGTTGGTGGCCAGGTTAATCTGTTCCACATTCATGTTCACCAGCTCGCTGACACGCAGGCCGGAGGCATACAGTAATTCCAGCAGGGCGCGGTCGCGCTGGCCGTACGGTTTGGACAGGTCCGGCGATTCCACCAGGCGTTTGGCCTCGTCAATAGTGAGAAATGACGGCAGGCGGCGGTCCAGCCGGGGGGAAACGGTGGTGGCGGCAGGACTCGCCGAAATCATCTCTTCACGCATCAGGTAACGATAAAACGAACGTATCGCCGATAGCTTGCGGGCGATGCTTGTTTTGGCATATTCCTGCTCCATCAGGTGCGCCATATAGGTACGCAACGTCTGCTTGTTAACGTCGCGCAGGGTCTTGATTTTCTTATCGGCAACAAAGTTAAAGAACTCTAAAAGGTCGTTGGTATAGTTACGCACGGTATACTGGG
>CAYYVO010000172.1:0-3196 GCA_964475175.1 uncultured Dehalococcoidaceae bacterium
CCTGCTTCCAATCAACATCTTCCTCAAATAGTTCTGTATCACATTTCTCGCAATAGCCCATAATGCAAATCTTGCCATCTTCCCAGTTATCTTCGCCTGTAACTTGGGCGTGGCAATAGGGACATTCGCCTTCAAATAAGCGTCTCATGGTTTACTCACTTTCTTTCTTATCATCTTACACATTTTTTTGTGGGCTGCTGCCCCTGCTGCCCGTATACGGCCGAGCCTATCTTCTGCATCGTCTCGTTGAGGGCCTGCGTGGTGCTCTTTATGGCTTCTATATCCGTGCCGTTGAGGGCGGATTTCACTGCGGCAATCTTTTCTTCCGCCTCCGTATTGAGGTCGGCGGGAATCTTGTCCTTGTTATCGCGCAACGTCTTTTCCGCCTGATAGGCCATGGTATCGGCCATGTTCTTGGCCTCTATTTCTTCCTTACGCTTGGTGTCCTCGGAGGCGTGCATCTCCGCCTCTTTCTGCATTTTCTCCACCTCTTCCTTGGAAAGACCGCTGGAAGCGGTGATGGTTATCTTCTGCTCCTTGCCGGTACCCTTGTCCTGCGCCCTGACGTTGAGGATGCCGTTGGCGTCGATATCGAAAGTGACCTCGACCTGCGGCACGCCCCGGGGGGCCGGTAAAATACCATCCAGCATAAAACGTCCCAGCGTGCGGTTATCCGCGGCCATGGGCCTCTCGCCCTGGAGGACGTGAATCTCCACGCTGGGCTGGTTATCCGCCGCCGTACTGAAAATCTGGCTCTTGGCAGTTGGTATGGTGGTATTGCGTGGAATCAGTGGAGTGGCGACAGCCCCGAGAGTCTCGATGCCCAGGGTAAGAGGAGTGACATCGAGGAGCAACACGTCTTTTACTTCTCCCTTGAGGACGCCGGCCTGAATGGCGGCGCCGATGGCGACTACCTCGTCAGGATTGACGCCCTTGTGCGGCTCCTTGCCGAAAAATCCCTGCACCTTCTGCTGTACCAGCGGCATACGGGTCTGACCGCCCACCAGGATGACTTCGTCAATCTGGGCGGCCGTCTTGCCAGCATCGGTCAGTGCCTGTTTGCAGGGCTCGATAGTCTTTTCCACCAGGTCCATGACCAGCTGCTCCAGCTTGGAGCGGGAAAGCGTGATATTCAGATGTTTTGGTCCGCTGGCATCGGCGGTAATAAAGGGGAGGTTAATCTCGGTCTGCTGTACCGATGACAGCTCAACCTTGGCCTTCTCGGCGGCTTCCTTAAGTCGTTGCAGGGCCGTCTTGTCCGTCCTCAGGTCGATTCCCTGGTCTTTCTTGAACTCGTCGGAAAGCCAGTCCATTATCCTCTGGTCGAAGTCTTCACCGCCGAGGTGGGTATCCCCGTTGGTGGACTTTACCTGGAAGGTTCCCTCGCCGAGTTCCAGTATCGAAATGTCGAAGGTACCTCCACCGAGGTCATAGACGGCAATCGTCTCGTCGACTTTCTTATCAAGCCCGTAGGCCAGCGATGCCGCCGTGGGCTCGTTGATGATGCGCAGAACCTCCAGGCCGGCAATCTTACCGGCGTCCTTGGTGGCCTGGCGCTGGGCGTCGTTAAAATAGGCCGGTACGGTAATAACCGCCTCGGTAACCGTTTCACCCAGATAAGCCTCGGCATCTGCCTTGAGCTTTTGCAGTATCATCGCCGATATTTCCGGCGGACTGTAGTCTTTATCGCCCATCGTTACGCGGACGTCATTGTTATCTGCTTTGGTAACTTTATAGGTCTTGCGCTTGGCGTCTTCCTCTACGGGGAGCTCGCGCCCGGCCGGCTCGCCCCATTTACGCCCCATGAAACGCTTGATGGCATAGATGGTATTATCCGGATTGGTGATAGCCTGGCGTTTGGCAATCTGCCCTACCAGACGCTCCCCGTTTTTATTAATAGCAACCACCGAGGGGAAAAGGCGGCTGCCCTCGGAACTGGTGATTACGGTGGGTTCTCCACCCTCCAGTACCGCCACCTCGCTGAAAGTAGTACCCAGGTCAATTCCTACTGCCTTTCCCATTTACTCTTCCTCCTTTGTTTCTTGTTCCCCGTTGCCCACCACCACTCTGGCGGGTCGGAGAAGTCTGTCATTAAACATGTAACCTTTTTGAAATTCTTCAATTATTATGCCTTCTTCGCCATTGTCCTGCCGCAGGGCTTCGTGGAAATTAGGGTCGAAGTGCTCGCCCAGCGACTGAATCTGCTTGACTCCCTGGCCTTCCAGGCTCGTCTTGAACTTACGCTGAACCAGTCTGACTCCTTCCACCCAATCGCTCTTTTTATATTTGGCCGGTACGGCTTCGATTGCCCTTTCCAGGTCATCCAGTACCGGCAGCAGTCCCATCAAAAGGTTAGCGTTGGCAAAGCTGTTGAACTCCTGCCTTTCCTGCTCGGTGCGGCGCTTATAATTGACGAAGTCCGCCTGTGCCCTCTGCCAGTTGGCCAGGTATTCCTCGGCCTTTTCCTTTTGCTCGGCGAGTGCCTGCTCGAGGGTTTCAGGTTCTTTCACTTCATCAACCTCGGGCTCCGCCTCGTTGTCTCTAATTTCTTCCGGGTCTTTTGGCATCATTGTCCTGATTCCTGTTTACCGCTTATTTCTTTGCCGTACAGTCCCGCCACCAGCTGGCTGAGCACCGATGACAGGTAGTATACCGTGGGTATGGTGTGTGAGTAAGGCATTCTGGTGGGGCCGACCACGGCTATGTTTCCGGTGGCTTCCTCGGGGAGACCGTACTGGCAGATAACGACGCTGCAGTTCTGAATAGCCTCGTCCCTGTTTTCTTTGCCGATAATCACGTGAACCCCCGGTGCGCTTACGCTTGGCGGCACGATAACCTTGAGCAGCCCGCGGCGTTCTACCAGCTCCATAAGAGTGCGCATCTGGTCGCTCTGGGCGAACTCCGGCTGGTTAAGCATAAAGTGCCATCCATCGAGGTACGGTTCCTGGTACTCTTCACCGTCCTCGGCCTTCATAATCTCGATAAGGTGGTCCGTTGCCTGCTTCTCCAGCGGAGTGAGTTCGATTTCTTTAGCTGCAATCTGCTTGCCGGTAAGGCACCCGTAGGTACTGTTGAGCTTGCTGCTCATGACAGATAACGCGGGCTGTGATACCGACTCGTCGAAGGTAATCAGCTTTTGCTTGACGCGTGCCCCGTCAAGCACGATAACCGCCAGCACTCGCGCGTCCTGAAGGGC
>CAYYVO010000172.1:3206-5226 GCA_964475175.1 uncultured Dehalococcoidaceae bacterium
ACTACCGCCACATTCTGGGCAAGACGGGCTAAAAGAGTGGCGGTTAGACTCACCCATGCCTCGACCTCTTTTTCCGCCTGGTGAAAGGTGTGGCTTATCAGGCGCTGCTCATCACGGGGAAGGTTGGCGTCCTCGATAGACTCCACATAGTAGCGGTAGCCTTTGTCCGAGGGAATACACCCCGCCGAAGTATGCGGGCGGATAAGATAGCCTTCCTTTTCCAGAAAAGCCATGTCGTTCCGTATGGTAGCCGGGCTTACCCCCAGGCTGGCTTTTTCGGCAATAACCTGAGAGGGTACCGCCACCGCACCTGAAATATACTGTCCAACTGTATAATTTAATATTCTGCCGCTTCTTACAGACAGCATTCTAGCCTCCGTTAGCAGTCTCGGTCTTAGACTGCTAATTACAATTTAGCATTTTGGTACGTTATTTGTCAAGGGAAATTATAGCAGATTTTAGCACTTTTTCTTGAACGTAAAGTGTGCCTGTGATACACTATAGACGTGGATATTACCTGGTTAGGCCATTCTTGTTTCAGGATAAAGGGCAATCAGGCTGTCATCATCACCGATCCCTTCCCTCCGGACCTGGGTTACTCCCTGGGTAAGCAGACCGCCGACATCGTAACGGTAAGCCACCAGCATCCTTCTCACTCCTACGTTCAGGGAATCGGCGGGGAGCCTCGAATCATCAAAGGCCCCGGCGAATACGAAATCAGCAACGTCCTCATCATCGGCATTGCCACATATCATGATTCCGTAAAGGGTCAGACCAAGGGTAAAAACACCGCTTATCTCATGGAAATAGATGGTGTTGCGGTGTGTCATCTCGGTGACATCGGGCATGTGCTCAGCGATGAGCAGGTGGAGGAGATGGGAAACGTTGATGTGCTGATGGTGCCGGTAGGCGGGGCATCGACGATAAACGCCGCCATGGCGTCCGAACTCATCCGCAAACTCGAGGTCAAGGCGGTTATCCCAATGCATTATAAGACACCGGCAATCAAACGCCAGCTGGACCCGGTGGAGGATTTCCTCAAGGAGATGGGTATGGGCCAGGTTGAATCACGCCCCCGGGTATCCATCACCAAGTCTAACCTGCCGATAAGCACGCAGGTCTTCCTGCTCAGCTGTTAAGCGGATTTCTGTCTTCCTTTTCACCTTTCGTGATAAATATCCTAGATATGATTTTTACCATTGATATATTGTATTCATAGCCGGTCAGGTTTAGGTCGTTGGATTTACGGCAGCGTCACCGAGAGGCTTCTCCGCTCCGTTTGCATGCCCATATTGATGGTGCGGGTTCCGGGCTGCGTGGCCGGTATGTGAGACCACCCGCTTAATCGCGGCTCAGGAAATCAAGAAGAACTCGATTGAACTCGGCCGTATTGGCTTGGTGAGGCGCGTGACCGTAGCCAGGCATAACCACCAGCCGGGCGCCGGGTGCCAGTTTCACCGCCCGACGGGCTATGGATAGAGGTATATAAGGGTCATAGCGTTTCCAGACAATTAGCGTCGGTACCTTGAGTCCGGGAAGTTCCTCGTCGCAGAGCCATGCGGGGTCTTCCCCCTCCCTCGCCCTGAAGTTGGGATAAGGCTGGCTTTTTTTAAAGAGCTTGCGTATTGCCCATGCGACTGTCATTACGGATGTACCAAACCGGGTAACCTTTCCCAGGCCGGCGGCATCGATGAGAACGAGTTTACGCACGATTTCAGGATGATGGAAAGCGATCTCCAGGCATACCCTGGCCCCGAAGGAGTGGCCCACCAGGAACGGGGTTTCCAATTTTAGCGTATCGATGAATTCTTTAAGGAAATCGCTGAAATCGGAGAGGTAATAACCTTCTTCATGTCTGTCGGTCTGTCCGAACCCTATGAGGTCGGGAGCGTACAGGCTGAAACTTTGCGACAGGGCTGGCATCGCCCCGAGCCAATCGCGGGAATCGCTGGCGCCGCCGTGAAGTAATACCACCGGCGGGCCGCTACCGGCTTTCAGGTAATGCGTCCGGTGTCCGTTG
>CAYYVO010000173.1:0-5159 GCA_964475175.1 uncultured Dehalococcoidaceae bacterium
GTCTCCAGGACGTTGCGAGTGAATTGGGGGAATTCATCGAGGAAAAGGACGCCGCGGTGACTGAGACTGATTTCTCCCGGCCTGGGCCACTGTCCCCCGCCCACCAGCCCGGCATTGGAAATTGTATAATGCGGGGCGCGGAACGGCCGCTGCCTTATCATTGAAGTATCCCCGGGGAGCAGACCGCTAACGCTGTATATCTTGGTGACCTCCAGGGCTTCATCGGTGGTCATGGGCGGTAGTATGGAGGGGAGGGAGCGGGATAAAAGCGTTTTGCCGCTGCCTGGCGGCCCGCTCATTATCATGTTGTGGCCTCCGGCGGCAGCCACCTCCAGGGCGCGCTTGACGTGCTCCTGACCCTTGATATCGGCGAGGTCGGTAAGATTAAACACCGGGGCAACACTTTCGGATTTTATGTCCGGCTCGTATTCAGGAGTTGGTATCTCCCCCTGTAGATAGCCGACCAGCTGTGACAGCGAGTTTATAGGGATGGTTTTAATGCCTTCTATCAGGGATGCCTCACGGGCATCGGCATCCGGCACGATAACGTTGGGGATGCCTTTGTCATGGGCGAGGGAGACCATGGGCAGGACGCCGTTGGTATGACGCAGGGTACCGTCCAGGGACAGCTCGCCGAGGAGCATGGTATCGGTAACGTCGGCGCTGACCTGTTCCGAGCTCATAAGTATACCGACTGCTATGGGGAGGTCGTAGGCCGGGCCGGCTTTCTTGAGGTCGGCCGGGGCGAGATTGACGACGATGCGCTTCATGGGGAAGGTGCACCCGGAGTTGCGTATGGCGGCGCGTACGCGCTCCCTGGCCTCCTGTACGGCGGCATCCGGCAGGCCGACGATAGTGAAAGAGGGGAGGCCCGACGATATATCCACCTCCACCTCGACGATAGCCCCGTCCAGGCCGATAATGGCCCCGCTGGTTACCTTGGCTAACATTTCAGCCTATTGTAGCGTAAAGCGGCTGTTTTACGCAAAGGGGCGGGTGGGAAGCAATTAATGCCTGTACCGGTTACTGCTAAACAGAAATACTGAACCGGGCCACCTGCGGGGATTGGAGGAATTGCCAGAGACCCTTTACACCGTTATACCCTGCCGCTGCTTCGATGTGAATCATAGCAATGCCGCAATCAAGACGCTTGGAGACGGTCAAATGGGGGCCTCTGGTCCTGATGTAGACCGTAATACTGTCTTCACCTATCTGAAATCCCCAGGGCTGTCGATTCATTGCCGAGGGTGCCAGCCGTGCGGCCTGCACGGCCATACGCGCCCATTCCGGCGCTTTTTCCAGGCTTAGTCCACTCACCAGCTTTTCCATCGGCACGCGTTTATGAGTGTGCCCGAAGCCGGTAAGCAGCTTTTCTTCCAGCGTCGCTGAACCGGGAGCGTATCCAACCGGAACGACGGCCAGTACGCGTTCGTTTGTCTGCAGTTCGACCAGCGAATCAGCGTTGGTCTTTTTAAATAGACCGACCCAGCAGGTAGCCAGTCCCAACGAGGTAGCTTCCAAAACGATACCCTCTCCGGTGTACCCGACTTCTTCTTGGACGGAGGTTCTCTCCATGTTGCCGATGAGGGCGATAAATGCGGGTGCATCCCTGACCTTGCCGTAGTTACCGATGATACCTCGGAAAACGGTTTGCACCGATTCGGTCACGAGGCAGGCGCGGGCGCCGGGAAACGGCCGGAAATCGTCGCAGACCGCCCGCAGCGATGCTCCTATACTGACTTCGATCGGTCGGGTATTATCGAACTGCCGGCGTGACCGGCGTTTTTCGATGGCGTTATACCACCGGGTGCAGGGAATATCCATCCGGTTCTGTTACCTTTTCATTTCTCCATAGCGACTGGTGAATCAAGAATATAGTATCTCCCTTACCTTCTCGGCATAATCCTCGCTGGATTTATCGCCGGTGATTATCTCTATCTGGTCGGCGGAGGTTACGCCCAGCCCCAGTTCCGCCGCCCGGGCAATCTGGTACTGCTAGAAAATTTTACCTTTGTTTACATCGGGCGTTGTCCCCAGCAGGCGCAGTATAGCCACTCCCACGGCGTCGATAGCCACGCGGTCGGTGCCGGCCAGCATTACATCGGCATTGACACGCTTGCCTACGTGAGGCCCGCCCTCCACAAAAGCCTCCACTCCGTCCATCACGATGAGGTCCGGCCAATAGGCGGTATTGATTTCGGCAATCATCTGCCGCTGGTGGGGTGAGCTGTGGAGCTCGTTCATATAGGGGTAATCGCCGCTGCCCGGCCCCAGACCCGGCGGAACCATGCCTACCGAGCACTTCAGCGACAACGTGAAATGCCCCCCGAACTGGTGGGTTTTGAGGCAGCAGGTCTGCACTATAGATTCCGCGTCCTGATAAATCTTCGGGAAAAGGAAGCCGTCTTTCCAGTGACTGCTCTCGGGGCGCACCAAGGCCCAGCCGTCTCTATCCATCTCCTGTAGGTTGACGATATCGAACCCGAGTTCCTTGGACATATCGAAGATGCCCTTCTTTTCCATGATGTTATGGGTGGTATCGCCCGGCCCGCTGCGTTCCGCAATAGTAATAGACCTGGCTCCCATGTCATTCAGTATCAGAATCAGCGAGCGCAGGGTGTCGTTATGAGTGGAGCCGGGGGCGGTATCTGCCGTATTGAAGTTGGGCTTGAGAACGACAGCTTTCCCTTTGACGGGATTGGACTGAAGCAGGTCAACGGCTTTACGAACGCCCTCGGTTCTATTGCCGGTACGTACCAGGCTTATCTTGGTCATGCTTGTCTCCTCTTTTCTGAGGCAGGAGGGTACAAAGTAAGAAAGCAAGGCCAGGCCTCCCAGAAAGGAGAGTCCCCTTAAAAACTCCCGCCGTCCTATTTCCAGATAGATACCTATTTTCGTGTCCCTTATTTAATGGTAAAACGCGGACGCGGCGGATGTCAATTTCACGGGGAGAGTTAGACAAACGTTATCATTTCCGGGAGGGTGGGAGTCTATGAGGATTGGGATTTGTTATTGGTCGCCGGATTCTCCCATAAACTGGAGGATAACCTGCCTGGAGCGGGCACGATTGTCGAAATCGACGAGGACTACCTGCTGGTATTGACCCAGCGTCAGCCGCTTGTTGACCAGAGGGACGACCAAGGACGGACCGAGAAACGAAGCGCGTACATGGGAAAATCCGTTGTTTTCTTCCCAGAGGAATTTATGCTGGTAAATCAGGTTCCGCGGTATGATTCGCGACCACATTTTCTGAAAATCGGCGACCAGTCCCTCCTCGAATTCAATGGTAGCTATGGCTGCCGTGGTGGCGGGAATGAAGATGGTCACGATACCGTAGCCGACAAATACCTCATCGGCCTGTTTTTGTACCTGGGGCGTGATATTATGAACCGAAACGCAGTGCTCGCTGGCCAGCGCATTGGTATCCAGTTGTATTTTCCTGGTGGCTATCATGTTACACCCATCAGTAGATACAGGAACAAGGGTGAGTGTACCTGTCTCACCTCTTATTCTCTATTAATGAGGATACAAACAACTGGAATAAAGGGCAATAATGCGCACATCTATTCTTTACAAAGGATATCCCTTAGTCTTTTTCTTCCACAAACTCTGCGCGCAGGATTACTTAATCCGTTTTTGTATCTTTGCCCATGATGGCGTGATGAGGAAGCTCTCTTCCATATTGTCTATCATTCTCACAAACTTGCTCATCGGTGTAGAGAAAGTAAGGGCGGTATCCGGGACGAAAGGACGCGCTGAGATATCGAACATGCCGAGCACTCCCCGCGGCGTTTCGGAGTCTTTTTCGAGGTAAGGGGACTGTACGATGGAGGAGCATCCGGAGCCGAAGGGCGCTATGACTGCCTCGTGTACGACCTCGTCAAAGCAGGCCAGGTTGAATAGACCGGAAATAACGTCCGGGGTAGCAAAGAAGATAACAACCTCCGGTTTGTCGGATTCTTCCAGTTTGTCCCATCTCTTGAAAACGATGTACTTGCCGGGGGCTTTCAGGAAGGGCCAGCTATTCATGGTCTCTTTGACCAGCTCGGGCGACTTCTTATACCGTTCTCCCTCCAGCTTGCCGGGGATGCCGCAGGAAAGGAAGTACTCGAAGTCCGGCATAATATCCTCGGCAAAGCCCAGGTAACGTTTGCCGCCGGGACAGCCCAAGGCATCAACATCGAAGCTAAGTGACTGCCCGTTCCTGACCTTTGCCAGCGCCCCGATGACACACCTCTCCACCGAGCCGGGCTTAACAGTTTCGGCGCGGTCTTCTTCATCGGTATAGTAGAAAGTGATGGGCAACTCGGCATCATTGAAACACTTTTTCCAGAGGGTAAGGAATTTCTCTTTAATACCTTTTTCCATTTTTCACCGCCATTCGTATATATTCAGGTTTTGTCTATCTCTTTGCCGTAAAAAACAAGGTCGAAATCGCCGGCCTTTCCCCGGTGCGTCTCGGTAAATCCGCATTTTTCGAAAAGGCGAATCGCCGGGGTGTTATTTACAACGCTATCCAGGCACAGCTCCCGGTAGCCCATTTCTGCCGCGAGATTGATGAGGTTTAACAGAATCATTCGAGAAAACATTACATGAGAAAGTATCTGGTTATGACTGTAGCTGTAATGCTCGTTGTTACCACTTCTTATGCTGTAGACTTTGCACCCACACTGTTGAAACTCTCGGCTGAACCTATAATCGTATATGATTTTGACGGGTCTGAGCTTTTAATTCCTGTACAGGTAACCGGTAAAGATGCAGGAGTTATTTTCTCTGTGTACACAAGGAACATGGCTGACGAAATTCCCGAAACGGTTAATGGTTTTTTAGGCTGGCACTATGTGAACCATATTGATACATGTATATATTTTTCGGCAATAAAAGGCCTTGGTGTCGGCGCAAACACCATAACCTGGGACGGCAAGGATCAGGATGGTGGCGTCGTTCCCGACGGCGAATACACTTACTACCTCTGGGCATTTGATCATTTAGGCGCCAAACTAAAAATGACTGATTTCTTTGGCCCAGATTTTTTATGGCATTGGACAAGAGGGTCGGAAATTCAAGGTGTTGACGAGGATGATCTGCCTATGTCCAACCCATTTATATATGAGAGTGCCAAAAGATTTTTTATAGGTGGCGATCCCTTAGATGAAGCC
>CAYYVO010000174.1:0-5117 GCA_964475175.1 uncultured Dehalococcoidaceae bacterium
GTACATGGCATAATAGATAATATCGTCGCGTTTCTGGGCGGTGCCGTGAATTTTACTGATACTCTTGCCCGGGAAATACTTTGCCATGGAGTAACGACCCAGGGTGACGATTATTTTCGGGTTAATTATATCTATCTGCTGGTCAAGCCAGGGCGCGCAGTTCTGCATCTCGGCAGGTAAGGGATCGCGGTTGTCGGTGGGACGGCACTTGATGACATTAGCTATATAGACCTGCTGGCGGTCAAGGTTGATTGAAGCGAGCAATGTATCCAGAAACTTACCGGCCTGCCCCACGAAAGGCCGTCCCTGCTGGTCTTCATGCCAGCCAGGAGCCTCGCCGATGAACATAATATCGGCGTCCTCCGCCCCCTCCCCCGGCACCACCTGGGTGCGGAATCTGGCTATTTCACACTTCTGGCAAACCGCAATTTGCTGGTAAAGTTCACTCAGCGGTGACATCTTGTTTTCCCGTACAATCCAGTCCCAGGTCCATCAATCTCTCTGAGGTATGATAACACCGCACGTAGGCCAAGTCAATTTATATACCGGTGTTTGTCATACTTTATAGCAGCTTATTTCACCACCGGGAATTCGTTACCTTCCCAATCCTCAATACCACCGGTCATATGATAGACCTCCCGGAAGTCGAGTTCTCTCATTATATCACGGGCTCCGGCTCTGCGCCGCGAAGTGCGACAATAAATAAGATACTTTTTATCTTTATCTAGGTTGTTAATGTCCTCTTCGAAGGAAATCGAATTAAAGTCGATATTAACGGCGTTTTCGATATGCCCTTCGGCAAATTCCTGGGGAGTACGCACATCGATTATTACAAAGTCGGTGTTACTCTGGTTGGAAACGATTAGCGCATAAGCTTCAACGGAGGTAATATCTTTAATTATCTGTTGGGACGTCGCAGCCGTCGTTTCACTAGTTTCTTCGGGTGTATCAGCGCATCCGGTTACCAGGGCTGATAACGTTATTAATGCAATCAACATTGTATTTAACAATTAAAGTTTCCTACTTTTCATTGTTATAGTTTTCTGGAAATAGAAACATATACTGGAACGATTTAATGGAAGAAAAAAGACTGATAGTTATCTGTTTATTACAGCTCGACCAGCTTGACCGAGTAGACATCCGGTATGGCCAGTATCTGCTGCTGGTGCTTTTCGGGCAGGGGTTCGTCCAGCGTAAGTACCAGCAGGGCCTGTCCCCGCCGTTTGAGGCGCCCCAGGTGCATTGAGCTGATATTGATATCGGCGTCGCCGGTTATTTTGCCTATGGCCCCGATGAATCCGGGCCGGTCGAGGTGGTCGCTGAACAGGAAGTACGAGCCGGGGGCGGGCACGATATCCAGCCAGTAGTCCTTGATGCGCACGATGTGCATTTCATCCTGCCGGACGGTTCCGGCCACGGCGTATACCCCGCTGGTAGTGGTCATCTCGACCATAAGCAGGCTGGCATAATTGGCGCAGCTTGCCTCCTTCTCTTCAATGACGGTCAGGCCGCGCTTGGCGGCTATCACGTTGCAGTTGACGATGTTGACCCTTTCCTCGCTGATACCTTCCAGTAGACCGCCGACGACCGTTGCCTTGAGGGCATTGGTCTCATAGCTGGCGATATCGCCTTCGTACTTGATGCGAATAGTCTTGGCCTGACCTTCGGCCAGTTTATAAAGTAGTTTACATAATGTTTTAGCCAGATTCATGTAAGGGGCCAGTGCCGCTAACGTTTCTGAAGGTATATAGGGAACATTGATGGCCGACCGCGCCGGCAGTCCCTTGAATATATCTACTATCTGTTCGGCGACATCCTGTGCCGCCAATACCTGAGCTTCGGTAGTGGAGGCTCCTAGATGGGGTGTTACGATAATATTATCTTCACCAAAAAGGATACTCTCGGTTATCGGTTCTTGCTGAAAAACATCGATGGCTGCGCCTGCTATTTTCTTCTCTTTCAACGCCTTGACCAGGGCTTCCTCGTCGATAAGTCCGCCGCGGGCGCAGTTTATAATGCGCGCTTTAGGTTTCATCATGGCAAGCTCTTTGGCGCCAATCATATTCCTGGTTTGAGCAATTAGCGGCAGGTGTAGTGTTATAAAGTCCGATTCTTTTAACAACTGCTTCAAATCGACGAGTTCGACATGGAGTTTCTGGGCGTATTCCGTGGAGACCAGGGGATCGCGACCCAGCAGCCTCATATCCAGTCCCTGAGCCCTTTTCGCTACCTCGGAGCCGACATTTCCCAGACCGATAATTCCCAGTGTCTTGCCTCGCAGCTCCGTGCCCATGAAGTCGTTGCGCCGCCATACGCCGGACTTAAGGACATTACTTGCCTGCGGGATATTACGCGCTGAAGCCAGTAAAAGGGCGATGGTGTGCTCGGCGGCAGAGACGGTATTGCCCGTCGGCGCGTTGACGACGACAACACCGCACCGGGTCGCAGCATCGACATCGACATTGTCAATGCCGACGCCGGCGCGCGCGATTACCTGTAGTTTTTTTCCAGCCTCGATAATATTTGCCGTAACCTTCGTCTGGCTGCGTACCACCAGGGCTTCGTAGTCACCGATAATGTCGATTATTTCCTCCGGTTTCAAACCGGCTTTAACATCTACCTGCGCCTCTTTCCGAAGTATCTTTATGCCTTCTTCGGAAATGGAATCGGTAATCAATACCTTTTTTTGTTTTTCCGCCATATGCGTTCCTTACTATTTTACTCCGATAAAACCTACCTTGGGCAGGATGTCTTTAAGCGCCGCCAGCAAATCATCGACTTCCTCATAACTGATAAGACCGAGATGGCCGATGCGGAATATCTTTCCATCGAGGTGACGTTGGCCGCCCGCCAGGACAATTCCGTGCTCGGACTGCATAAGCACCCGCAGCTGTTTAGCGTCGACACCATCCGGGATGGCTACGGCTGTAACCGTATTTGAGGCATATTTTTCATCGGCGAATATGGAAAGACCGAGAGCCTTCATGCCGTCACGCGTTTTCTGGCCGATGCGCGTATGACGTTCGAATATATTTTTCAGACCTTCTTTGAGTATCATTTTCAATGAGACCGACAGCCCGAACACTACCGAGACCGCCGGAGTCCATGGATTTTCACCTTTTTCCAGGTAGTTCTTCGCCTGGCCGAAATCCCAGTAGAAACGCGGCATCTTCGCTTTCTCAAATGCCTTCCATCCCTCCTGGCTAATGCTGGCAAAGGCCAGGCCGGGCGGTACCATCCATCCCTTTTGAGAGCCGGAGATAACGACATCACAGTTCCATTCGTCCACCGGCAGGTCAATAGACGACAGGCTGCTTATCGCATCAACGAGCAGCAGCTTTCCGGCATCTTTCACTATCTTACTGATAGTCTTAAGGTCGTTGGTAACGCCGGTGGAAGTCTCGTTATGGGTTACCAGTACGGCCGTGATATCCGGATTATCCTTGATGGCCTTGCGCACGGCATCGGGGTCGGCTCCCTGTCCCCACTCGAAATTCAGGGGGACTACATCGGCGCCGAACGCCCGAGCGATATTAGCCCATCTATCACCGAATACGCCGATGGATACCGAAAGGATTTTATCCCCCGGTGAAAGCATGTTGACAACAGCGGCCTCCAGACCACCGGTGCCGGAGCCGGTCAAGATATAGAGGTCGTTCTTTGTCTGGTAGACCTCTTTCAGTTCATCGGTGACCTCGTAGAGCATTTTTTTGAACTCTGGCCCGCGGTGATTTATCATAGGCCAGCCCATTGCCTCCATTACCTCGGGCGGGCAGGGGGTCGGTCCGGGAATACGCAACTGTGTCATTTATGTCTCCTATGTATTCAGTATTAATTCTAACACGCGCCGCTCATGGTGAGCTTGTCGAACCAAAGGCGCGCCCTTCGACAGGCTCAGGGCGAGCGGTATTATTGTAAGTTATTTTCTTTGACAATCCTATTTTTCTATATCCGTATTAATGACTCTAACAAACCGGCGTTTGCCGACTTTTATTATGCTGCCGTTTTTTAAATGCTCGCGTTCCCGCTGTGATAAATCTTGTGTAATACCTACATATGTTACTTTATTATCACGCTTTAATTGGTATGTACTAACCTTTTTATCGCTTCTTCCCTTTCTAACAACATTACCATCTATTTTGGAGTCTACACGACCTTCTTTTGATCTAGATTGTCCACTTGGTTTAGCTCTCGCATGCGCTCGAACACCAATTATTCTGTCGCCGTGCTTTCCTTGATTTTCTACTATATGTGTCATTGATTTTTCAATCTTATGATCCAATTGTTGCGGAGAATATTTCTTGCCATCTATACTAACTGCGCCTTGTTTCACTAATCGGTTGGCCTCACTACCGCTATTGGCCAAACCGATTTTAGCAAGAATACGTTTGATATCAAAACTACCATCGTGATTCTTGAACTCATTAAAAGAAATCTGTTTTACCTCTATCTCGTCCGGCACTTCCTTTTTCTGGACTACCTGGTTGAAGTGCGCCTCGGCAGCGTCGGCGTCTTTAGAGCTGTAAAGCTGGGTAACGAGGTCTCTGGCGAGGCGTTTTTTCAGCGTCATTGGGTTGGCGCCGTCATCGAGCTGCTTCCTGAACTCCGCCAGCTCTTCATCGGGGACGTCGGTCAGAAGCTCGAAGTAGGTCAGGATAAAGTCGTCCCGGATAGACATGGTCTTGCCGTAGATATCCTCAGGCGGCTCGGCAATACCGATATAATTACCCAGGCTTTTGGACATCTTCTGAACGCCGTCGGTACCCACCAGCATGGGCGTCATAAAACACTGCTGAGAAGGCTGTCCCATCATGGCCTGAAGCTCTCTGCCCACCAGGAAGTTGAACTTCTGGTCGGTGCCGCCGCACTCGACGTCCGATTGTATAGCTACCGAGTCATATGCCTGCATGAGAGGGTAGAGAAGCTCCGTTATGGCGATTGGACGCCCCTCATTGTATCTACTATTAAAATCATCCCTGGCCAGAAACTGGGCGACGGTAAACTTGCTCGTCAGGCGAATAACATCGGCGAGGTCGAACTTGCCGAACCACTCACTCTGCCACCTGACCTCTGTCTTTTCTTTATCCACAATCGTGAAGAACTGGTTCATGTAGGTC
>CAYYVO010000175.1:0-5046 GCA_964475175.1 uncultured Dehalococcoidaceae bacterium
CCCTTTCCTCCGGGAAATATTCGTAGCCCGCCACGTTATAGAACAGAACCCAGGCGGGCAGGGTAGCCTTAAGACTTTGGTAGTCCCCGGGCCATTTCTTCGCCATGATAGCCGCCAGGTTGGCATTATTGAGGATAAAGCATTCGTTGACCATTCTAAGCCTTACCAGCCAGGAGGTCAGGTCGAGCAGCATATCGAGATTGGATGAGCCGAGTAAAAAGGGCTCTTCGAGGCTGGGAAGCAGTTCGCACCTCATCGATGCCCAGGTCACGATGCCTATGGTGCCCTGCGACCCCTGGATAAGCCTGTGCCAGGAAGCGATGCCGGGGCCGTAAGGCGCTTTCTGCACGCCTCCGACCGCCCACTGCTCTTTTACCGTACCCGGCCCGGCCGCCTGACCGGACCGAAATTCCTCGCCGTTCCCGAAAATTACCTCGACACAGGCCAGCGGGTCTGATATGTCCCATTGATACTTGGGCATTATTACCGGCTCTCGCTCGAGCAGGCTGCCGACAACTGTTTTCGACTTTCTCGGCAGCAGCGGCATATTGAGCCTGATACCCTCTTTTTTCGCAGCCGGTATTAGTTCACCGAAGGTTACTCCCGGCTCTATCATGGCAACCCGGCGCGCCCGGTCGACGAAGACCACCTTGTTCATCTGGCTGAGATCCACGATAATGGCCCCACCGATACCGGGAACGGTGTCACCCCTGAAATGTGGAGGACCTGAACTTACCGGCACGAGCGGCGTTTGAGTTTCATTGGCAAGGTTCACTATCTTCTGTACGTGACCGGCATTTTTTGGTTTTACCACGCATATCGGCCTTATCGCATTAACGAAGCTCATGTCGCTGGAATATTCATCCAGCGCCGCTTGTTCGTTCATCACGTTGCCGGCGCCGACTATTTTAGCCAGCTTCTCTTTTGCAATCATTTCTACCCCCTTTCGATTTTTAACGGATGAAACAGCTCTTTCTGAAATAATGGATATAAACAACCGGAACAGGTTGTGTTGAATAGTGGGTTATGCGTAAAACTGCCTCAAATTTTCGTCTAACAAGATAGTAATCTTCATGCGCGTCCAATGTCAAGTTAAAAAGGCGTTTATTTACGAAAGTTACATCCTCAAGAGGAGGAAACCCGCCTATATCGCTTGAGATTATAATGATGATGATAACGTCTGAAAGGCTTGGCCATATAGTCGTCGGCCCCGATTTCAAGTCCGACTCTTTTATCAACCTCATCGGTCCTGGCGGCGGACATTTGGTCCCTCAGTGCTGCTATAAAACCAATAACACGGATTATCAAAGTACACATTGATATATAAGAGCTATTTGAATATTCTAAAGACGGGATATCTTTGTTTTTATCACGGCGGCAGGATTTATGCCGAGAGCCAGAACGGAAAGGTCGCGACTTTTGTTGTCGAACTGCCTGCTTTAGGTAAGTAAAATGCCACTATCCTGCGTAACCGGCAGTATCGATATCCATTATTTCAACTGCTTTTAACAGGCTGCAATCTATCGGAAGCCAAACTTCGTTTTCTCAATTCACCGCCCAACCACTGCTGTGAACACAGCCCCACCCACACAAGTGCAGGAACAAGATTGAGTCCTATCGTGCTGAGCAGGACCACCGGTAAATTGAGTGAAGGCGATGATACCCCGCCTGATTTTATCAGCTCCGGCAGCAGTACCAGGGTGACCAGATGGAAAACGAACATCACCGTCAGCCCGATGCCAATATTTCTCAGGCGGCTGATAATTCTGAGTCCCGGCGTGGCGATGAGAAGAGACAACAGGAGGATAAGACTGAAATGTAGGGCCGCGCTATGTATCCCCGTTACGGGCATACCGGCAGGGGAGTAATAATAGATATCCCCGGCGCCGCTGACAAGGCGGTATGGTGTCACCAGCCAGTCTGCCGCCCTGACAAGTATGCCGTCATAATAAGGAGCGATGAAAGTCCAAACTATTGTTAGGCCAATCATGGCCGATACGGCCTTTAGCAAGAATCCGATCAAACTGTTAGGCTTGAACATGACCCGTTCTCCTTACCCAGAAAAGCCACAGTACTACCGCCGCCAGTATTACCATGGGCTGCCACAGGAGCAGATGTGCCGCATCGAAGAAGCTGCCAAAATGCGAGCCGATAAGGAAGAGGCTGACCGTTCTGACAAGATTTACGGCATAAAGGCAGAAGATACCGAGCGTTATGCCCCATAACTTGTATTTCAGCTTGCCGGGATAGGCCAGAACGGCACAGATAAACAAGCTTATAGGTATAAAAGCGGTGCAGCCGGTGCCCACGTCCACGGCGAAGCTGCTCGACGTGATGCTGTGCCCGGAAACCTGCACCCCGCAACCCAGAAGATTCAGGAAAAAGGCCGTTGCACGGGCGGTGGATGATGCGTCAATGGAAAACAGTCCGCTTGATACTATTTTGGTATAAGCAAAGGCAGCCAGCAGGACGCAGACAATGAATATAGCGCAGGAACGGATAGCGACCCTGTGGCTTTTAACGAATAATTTCAATCGAACATATATATCTCTAAACACTCAATTTCTCCACACCCGTTGTTGGTTGCAGGGAGGGGGTCCCGAGGTTTTCACCCGGGACCCCCTTCTCCTTTTCTTATCTACTGTTTTTCGGGTTTTATTTACCGGGCCTCTCGGACGGTAACCTTTTTTCTTCTCATCACCCAGAGAATACCACCGAGGAGCAGCATTACCAGCACCAGGGCACCCCATGAACTCAGGCTGGGTATAACCACCCTCTGCCCGGTGGCGCTGAACGGTGTTCCCGTAAGCTGGGTGAGGTTGGGAGAAGTATCGGCGGTGATAATAGCCCAGACATAGTTTTTCTGGCTATTAACCCCACTATTTGAACATTTCTGCCAGGATGTCCCGTTCCACCATTTCATTCTGAGGGTCGGCTCTTCCAGGCCGGCAAGAATGTCCTCATCGCTGTAGTGGAACCGTATCTCTATCTGGCTTATGCCGGTGATATCGATGGCGAACACGTCGATGAAGTAGCCGCCCACCACCATGAAGTCCGGGTAGGCGCTATCCGGATTATGAGACCATCGCCCGGCACCGACAATGTGACCGCCCGTACCCGTGATAATAACCTCGGTATTGGCGTCTGACAGGGCATCGATATAGAAGTCACCGGACGGCTGCTGGCCGTTGTCCATCCATGGCTGATACGCCACATAGTCACTGATATCGGCACCGACACCAAGCGGATTCGAGGCATGGGTTGGCCCGGTGTTGGAGTTCCAGTAGTTGAACCGAGCGTCGAGTAAGGTACCGAGGTCGGGACTCTGCACCGAGTTGAATTCCTGGACTCCGTCGCTGGCCATTATCAAGATGTTATTATATCGGAGGACGACGTCCGTACCGTCAAAGTTGTTCTCGAAGTCGCCTGCGGCCACCGTACCGAGGATAAGGAAGGCGTAATCGGCAGTACCGCCGCCGGCAAACGTATTGCTTTCCAGGAGAATATCGCCGTATTTACCAACGCCGGCGCCTGGTTTGTGAAGGTATATACCGTCGGCGACATTGGAAAAGCTGTTATTGGCATACGTGATGTCATAGATATTATTTGTACCGAGGAAGAGTGGGGATGTCAGACCGTCGATGTCGTTATAGCTCAGGGTGTTATTGCCGGAACAGCCTCCGTTTTCGCCAACGGCAAACCAGTTCATCGGTCCCGTACCATCGAAGGAACAGTAGGTGATAGTGAAATCGGTAGCTACATTACCATCGGAAAGGCTGATAGCCCTGTCACCGTCGTTAGCCGTAAACGAGGAATACCGGATGGTCGTATTGTCCCGTGTTCCTGTCCAGTAGATACCACGGGTAGCGGCATTGGCGGTATCGATACGTAAACCCTGCATGGTGATGTTATCGGCGTTGATATTAATCATGTGCGCCGTTATACCGTCATAGGTAATCGTTGGTGCTGCTACGCCGGCTCCAGCGGTACCCGCGGTCCAGTTATTGTTATCACCGGCGTCCAGACCGTACAAGGTGACCGGTTTGTTGATATCAAGAGCTTCTGGATAGTCTCCGGGGTATACGTATATAATTGCCCCGGCCGCGCAGCTGTCAATGGCATCCTGTATGCTATCGAATGCCTGGATATGCCAGCCGTGCCCGCCATGATTACCGGCATCGTAGTCATCGTCTACCCAGGCCTCAACCGGCCCGACACCGGCGCTGTAGTCGGTATTATGGTCGACCACAGCCCAGGCGATGTTATTGGTCTTATCAACGCCGTGCATACCCAGATTGGCGGCGGTAGCCGCCGCCGGCGCGCTGTCACCCATCCAACGAATGTCGTTGGTGGGACCTACATTACCTTCGACGGCAAGTTTCCATACCAGTCCTGCGGTATCCCAATAGTAGAGCCGGAGGTCATCCTCGTCGATGCCGGCGGCCAGCAGTTCGGCGTCCGTATAACCTAGTTTGATAACGGCGATATAGGTACCATCGGCCGCATTAGTTTCCACAACGATGGACTTGTTAAGACCGCTTCCGCCACCCATGCCAGCGAATCCCTGAGTCGGGGCGCCGGTCCGGGCCGTCGCGCTGAAGCTCCCGCTCTGGCCGTCATTCATATCCACGTCCACCTCGCTGCCGTCGATATTGAGTGTCCCCGTTCCACCGTCACCAATATACTCGTAATCGCTGGCATCGGGGTCGACTATCCAGGGGTCATAATCTATATTTCCACTAAGTAGACTCTGAATATCCGGTTCGCTATCGGTGTCCCACCAGTTATTTTCGGCATCGAGCGTCCCTGTTCCCTGGTTACGAACTGCGAACGCTGTCGGACTGACACCGCCGTTGATGAAGTCGTTTAAATTTACATGGATGTTGGCAGCGTCACAACCGGGCCGCAGCCGTAACCCATTCTCGTCAGCATCAGGAGTAGACTGTTGGTTGAAGACTATCGTGTTTCCGCTGATGGTGACATCGGTGGAAATTGGGGTTCCCCATTCACCGCCCCAGAGCTGGAAGGCATCCGATGGATACCAGG
>CAYYVO010000176.1:0-4996 GCA_964475175.1 uncultured Dehalococcoidaceae bacterium
CTGCATATATTTTCATTGATAAATTCAATTTGATGTTAATACGTATACGTAATATCATCAAATACAATAAATGGTATACTACTAACTAATAAATGTCAATACCTGCGAAATTGAATTGACATACTTTATAAGATGTAGTATTTGTTAATTACTGATGATGACGTATACGTACAGCAACAAGTACCGTTAGCGTCTGTTTGAGACTCTATATATTGACCATCTTTTATAGGACATATTATAAAGAAATCGAGGAGGCAGAAAATATCAGAGCGGTATACGAATTTAGTCAGGTTCTACGTTCTGCTGTGGAAGTAGACCCCCTTCCATTAAACCATCTGGGGGAAACGAGATATAGAAGTCTGGACGGTACCTATCCAATGGCAAACGTTCCTCTTGTTACTGATGATATTCTAAATATAATAAAAAGGAATGATAAAATCATACCAGCTAAAATGTAATATTTATAGTATAACAGCATATTTTAACTGATAAGTCTGCTTAAATAACGCCTCTTAATTGGGGGTCAAGGGCATCCCTTAGTCCATCTCCTACCATGTTAAAGGAATATACCACCAGCATGATTGCCAGCCCCGGGGCAAAAGAAAGGATGGGATTCGATAGCAGATATTGTCGGCCATCATTGACCATATTCCCCCAGGTAGGAGTGGGCGGCTGTACACCGATTCCGAGAAAACTAAGTCCGGCTTCAGCCAATATCGTCGTCCCTAACATCATCGTCATCATGACTATTAGCGGTGGAAAACAGTTGGGTACTAGATGGCGTAGCATAATACGCATGTTGCTTGCTCCTATGGAGCGTTCTGCGATTACGTAGTCGTTTTCCTTGACAGTGATTACCTGCCCGCACATTAACCTGGCATATATGGGCACCATAGCGAAAGCGAGTGCCATGATGATATTGTTTAAACCTCCTCCAAGGAGAGCCGCGATGAGCAAAGCTAATATTAACATGGGGAAAGCCATCAGCGTATCTATCAGCCTCATAACAATTGCATGTACCCAACCGCCAAAATAGCCCGCAATCAATCCCAGCGCCATCCCGACTATGGAGCTAATAATAACCACGATCAGGCCGATTAGCATAGAAACCCGCGTACCATAAATAACCCGGCTTAAAGTATCTCTCCCCAGCGCATCGGTGCCCAGCAAATGAGCTTTTCCAGGTTGAAGTAGCGCATTGTTCATGTCGATTTTATCTGGGTTATACGGAGCCAACCATGGGGCGAAAATGGCAGCAATTATAAAAAATATAATGATAACCATCCCCAACACCACCACTCCCCGGCTTAAAAATGTCCGGAAGAAGCGACGTAGTTCATTAACACGTGGGGCATTTATATTCATCGCCGGTCTCAGATCAGTCTCTTCTGACACGTGTTACTCCCTATTAGTCATAATGAACCCTGGGATCGAGCCACCCATAAGAGATATCTACCAGAAGGTTAGCAAAAACAATACTTATCGCCATAATTAAAGCGATTGCCTGCACATAGGGGTAATCCTGGTTCATAACAGACGTAACTGCTAGTCTACCCATGCCGGGGATATTATATACCTGTTCTATTAGTACCGATCCTCCTAGAATAGTTCCCACTCCAATACCGGAAAGAGTAACCACCGGCATCAAACCATTTTTCAGAGCATGTTTCATTATTATCGTCTGTTCTTTTAAGCCTTTGGACCACGCCGTACGGATATAGTCTTTGTGTATTACCTCAAGCATACTGGAGCGAGCCTGGCGGGCATTTCCGGCGAGTGGGCCTAAAGCTAAACAAAAGACTGGCATGATAATTTGCTTGGTACTTAACCAAAAGTCTTCAAAAGGTGAAGTATACCCCATTACGGGAAGCAACTTGAAATATAAAGCAAACACATAAATTAATATAATACCCAGCCAAAAAACGGGCACGGTTATTCCAATATTGGCCAAAGTGGTTACGAGGTTATCCAGCCAGGAGCCCCGTCTGATTGCGCACAGTACTCCCGCTGGGATGCCAATAATAATAGCAATAATAAAAGCAAGCAAACCAAGATGGACGGTTATGGGCAAACGCTTGAGTATTTCCTGTGTTACAGGGGAACGATTAAGTATTGACGTCCCCAGATCACCGCGAAGTACGCCAGAAATCCAATCTAGATACTGCATTGGCAGTGTTTTATCCAAACCGAATTCATGCCTCAACGCATCAAGCTGTTCTTCTGTGATTTCTTGTACTGAGCTAGCAGAAACGTACATTAGTATCGGATCACCTGGCAGGAGGCGCATTGCAAAAAAGACAAATAGGGAGACAAGAATTAAGACAATCACCGCAAGTATCAATCTGCGTATAATATAAGCGGTCATATTAAGCTTTAACCTTCAATCGAGGATATAACCATGTTTTTACCGTGTTTTTACCCCCAGTTCTTTCAGCTTGGAGTCCGTCGGTGTTCCGTCCTTGTCCCAGCCCCGCTCTGAGTAGTACTCATCCAGCATCGAGTCGAGGTCTGCCTGGCTGATGAGCTGTCCTTTAGAAGGCCCCTCCTTGATAGCTTCAGTCATTAAACGCTTTGGAAAGGTATCGTCTTTCCGGCTGAATCCCTCGCCGATGTTGAATAATCGCGCGATGTTATTTATCCTCTCGCCTATTCTTTCGATTTCTTCCGGGGTAAAGTCGGTACCGGCGGCGGCGTTTACCAGGTCGGCGGTATTCTGGCAGGCGATACCCGGTACCGCCATGTCCAGCAGGAAGGCGCACATCGGAGCACAGTCACAGGTAACACTGCGGACATCCTGGTTCCATTTGGTCAGCCTGCCTTTCCCTTTAATAGCAAACCTATCCACCTTCTCTGGTACCGGAATATCGAAAATTTCCTGGAAGGCGTAACCGCGGTTATGGTCGGCGCCGGTATAGGAAGTGGCGTAGTTCAGGCCGTGTGCCTTGGCTCCCCGCACGTCGTATGCCGGCAGTTCCAGACCCTTGACATGCATGGCATAAAACTCGGAGCCCTTGCCTATTTTCTCAGCCGCCTTTTTCGTACCCTCGGCAAGGATATTTCCCAATCCCTCCCGGTAGGTTATTTTCCTCAGCATTTCCAGAAGAATGCTGTGATTGCCGAACTTTAACTCAAGCCCGTCGGTATCCTTTTTAGTGAGTATACCTTTTTCGTATAATTCCATAGCAAACCCAATGACCACGCCGGCAGACATGGTGTCCAGTCCGTACTCATCACAGAGCCGGTCAGCGGCGATGACGGCGGGCAGATAGTCTATTCCCAGCGTACTGCCCAATGAGTAGGTAGTCTCATATTCGGGGCCTTCACTCATGTAGCCCGCGTACGGCCCTGCTGTGACCAGTTTTATCTGACTGCACCCAACCGGGCAGTCGTTACAGTGGGCTTTATGAACGATCATCCTGGCCTGGGCTGCATCACCGAGTCCTTTGACCATGTCGATTTCACCGGTAGCCGACCAGTTATTGATGGGATAGATGCCCATTGCCGAGGTAGCGTCCACGACCATCGGCGTACCTGATTTTGAAAACTGCGGATAGAGCACCGGGCTGTCCTTCATGGCTTTGTTCATCGCCTGGCGGGCTTTTCTGAATTTCTCGGCATCGACCACATCGGGACGTTTAGTGCCTCGTACGGCGATGGCTTTAAGGTTCTTGGAGCCCATTACCGCCCCCAGACCCTTTCTTCCCGCGGCGCGGCGCTCGTTCACGATGCATGCCATGGGAATAAGGTTCTCTCCGGCGGGGCCGATGCAGGCTATCCGGTAATTCTGGTCGCCGAGTTCATCCTTGATAACCATCTGTGTATCGGTGGTCTGCATGCCACTCAGCTTTTCGGCGTTACGGAATTTTACCTCGCCTTCCTTGACGGTGACATAAGCGGGCTTCTCCGCTTTCCCCTCGATGATTATCATGTCATAGCCGGCCCGCTTCATCTCGGCGGGGAATTGCCCTCCAGCAAGCGCCATGCCCACGGCGCCCGTCAGCGGCGATTTCGCCACTACCGCCATCCTGCTGGCGCAGCTCGCCCCGGTTGCCGTGAGAGGTCCCACGGCAAAAATTAATTTATTCGCCGGATCCAGTGCCGGTGTTTTTGGCTTCACTTCGTCGTAGAGGTATTTAATCGCAAACCCGGCACCTCCCAAATAATCCCGGACCAGTTCATTGGGGATTATTTCCTCCTGGCTGGTTTGGTCGGTGAGGTTTATCCTAAGTATCTTGCCTGCGTACCCACCTTTATACATTTGATTGCCTCCTATTTTGATATATGGTGAAAATACTCATTACATTTAGATTAGTACCAAACCAATCTTATTCAAAAACCCCTTCCAATAGATATCTATCAAACTCTTCCTCAGACATACCCAGCAAGTCCCGGCATATGTATTCCGTATGTTCACCGAGGCAGGGGGCAACGTTATACAGCCTCGCCGGTGTCTTTGATAACCGGGATGGTTGTCCTAGATGCGAAAATCTCCCGAGCTCCCTATGGTTCTCAATCCAAAAACACTCCCTGCCCTTAAGCTGGATATCGTTATATAAATCCTCTGCATTCTGAACTACACCCGCAGCCACACCAACTTCTTGAAGCATTCTCATAACTTCCTCAGCCTCGTGTTGAGATGTCCACTGCTCTATTGACTGGTTAAGTTGCGCTTCGTTTTTCTTTCTGTCAGCAGCGGTACGGAACTCTGGCTTTATTAGCCAGTCTGGTTCTCCAATTGTATTACAAAATACCTGCCACTCTGTATCGGTAAGTACACTGATAGCACACCATCGGTCATCTCCTTTACACCGATAGACGCCATGTGGCACTGCACAATCGCTTGAATTTCCCCTTGCCTTCTCTTCTTTCCTGTTCACAGAATAATTGACTAGAGATGGGGCTAGAAGCTGGAGGCCGACCTCGAACTGAGAGACATCTATCAACTGCCCCTTGCCGGTTTTTCTTCGATAATCTAACGCACCTATCAGGGCGGTAG
>CAYYVO010000177.1:0-4958 GCA_964475175.1 uncultured Dehalococcoidaceae bacterium
AAGATACATCGGCAGGTATCCCCCGAAACCCATGTTTGAACCCCAGTAGGTCAGGAAGATAATCCCCATCACCCATACGTCCCGGATGTGGATAACGCTGGCAAGGGCCTTTTTAAATGGCTCTCCGGAAATCGGGGCATTTGCCGCGTCGTTCTGCTGCGGCTCGCGGCCGGTGAACCACCAGAGCAGCCCCAGCAATACCGGAGGCGCCCCGAAGAAAAACAGCACCCCCCGCCAGCCGCCCAGCCACGGGGAAAGAAGCGTGGCACTTGAAAGGGTGGCGATAACCGCGCCGAAAGACCAGGCCACGTTCAGCAGGCCGTTGGCCAGGCCCAGGCGCTTGCCGGAGAACCATACGGCGGTAACCTTGGGGACGATACTCGGCGTAACCGCCGCCATCAGACCGAACAGGAACATGAACGCGGCCATGCTCAGAAAGCCCACGGAGAAACCCCGCAGGGCCCCGAACACGCCGGCCAGTATACAGACCACCGTCAGCATGCGCTTGACCCCGAAGCGGTCGGCCAGGAGGCCTCCCGCCAGACCCAGGAACACCCCGGCCAGGGGGTCCATACCCCATATTGTGCCGATGGCTACCAGGCTGAGGTCCAGTTCGGCTGCGATTTCCGGGAACAGCACGGGCATGCAAAGTCGGGCTGACCCGGCGATAGAGCCATAGGTCAACATGGCTAAAAGCAGGATATACCAGCGGTAGCGCGTATTTTCTTGCGCGGATATCATAATTCAAGTCCTGGCGGGATGAACCCGGAAGTATATTCCAGGTAATAACTAATCGTACCACCTTTTTAAATCGCGGCGCTACTTTGTAGTACAGGGAAAAGATAATAATGAGAGTTGATCGATTTGATAGAGTGCAGACGATAACAGTTTTCCAGGCTTTCTTCAGTCAGGATTGAGTATTATGCTTTTATTAAACCTTTGGTGCCGTCATTTTCAACCTTATAAACTGTTCCCCGGAGGGTCTTGATGAACTGTGGTATCGTATTCAGGTATGTTTGGGCTCTCTTGTTTTTCCTTAACTGATTAAAATATACTCATATACGACCGGATAATATGGGATGAATCGTATCATCTAATTCAGCGGTAAATCGCCGATGTTGCCCTGTTCCTGGCTTCGGACAAGTCCCGCATGATTGCGGGACAGATTATCATCGTCGATGGCGGTGTGATGGCGGTGTAATGATTAATTAGTCAGGCGCTGGGATTTTATCCCTTACGATTAATTAGTTATATATACTCTTCTAAAGAAGCGCCAATTATGTGTTGGTGATAGAATTAAATGGATTCTGAAAAAGCGACTTTTCGTCCCTTTATCTCGTGGAATACTGAAGAAATAGTGAAGCATGCCCGTGATGCGGCCGTTGAAGGTGATCTTGAGACTCTAAGTTATTGCATGGCGGAACTCTCGCCGAAACACAGGAACATGACTTTAACAGAATGGCTGGATGTTACCGAATTTGTACAAAAACTGGGACTAACACCGATTGATTGGCTGGAAACAGCTGCAGAAATAACCGGCTTATTCACCCCGCAAACGACCGGTAAGCATTATCTTTATATCATTTTGTTATCCAGGCTTAAAGGAAAAGTTCCCGGCTATGGTGTATATGTTGGAGAGAGCTCAAAAACTCCGTCTGTCAGGTTTAATGAACACGCGAAGGGGAAACGAAACAGAAACGGCCCGCTGTTTTCCCGCATAGTTTACAGGCATCACGAATGTCTGTTACCCACTTTGTATAATCACCTCAATCCGCTGTCCAGGGAGGAAGCAAAGGACCTCGAAGTAAGAATAGCCGAGGCATTGAGACAGGGAGGAATTCCTGTTTACGGGGGACATTAAGGTTGACCGGTTTAAAAAGCCAGTACCGTTTTTACTTTTCCGTCATACCGTAAACGCCTGCGTGGAATTTCAATTAGATGAAAAACCTCTGGATTCAAAGGAATTCCTTCCTCCAGGCTGGATTCACTTGTTTTTTCAATCGCAGTAAATTATAATCGACTGCAACGCGCGCATTTTCTTACGCGAATTCTAAAGATATTTTATCTTTTATACCAGCGAGAGCCCACGGTAACAACCACCGTTATTCTGGAAGGAGAGTCCGCTAATGAAAGCCCAAAAAGGTAAGGTCAGAGTGATTACCGGCAATTCAGCGGCTGCCTATGGCGCCATGCTGTGCCGACCCGATGTGGCTACGTCGTACCCCATAACCCCCATGAGCGAGGTAGCCGAGCAGTTATCGGCGTTCCGCGCCGAGGGGATTCTGGATACAGAAATGGTAGAGGTTGAAGGAGAAAACTCGGCGATGAACGTGGTGGCCGGGGCCAGTCTTGCCGGCGGGCGGGCCTTCACCGCCACATCGTCATGGGGGCTGGCGTTTATGTACGACGCCGTGCAGCAGGCCGCCGGCTACCGGGCGCCGGTGGTCATGGCTATCGCCAACCGCGAGACGCCGGGTATCATGGCTGTATCCGGCGGGCAGCAGGATATTATCAGTACCAGGGATACCGGCTGGATACAGGTAATCGTCGAGGACGGGCAGGAAATCCTGGACATGATAATAATGGCCTTCCGGCTGGCGGAGGACTATGATATCCAGCTCCCGGTAATGGTGAACTATGACGGATTTTACCTCTCCTACCTGGCAATGGCGGTAGAAATACCGGAGAGAGAGGATGTCGACCGGTTTCTGGCACCGTTAAAGCAGGGGAAGAAACGCCAGATACTGGAACCGGGGGAGCCCAGGGGAGTCGGCAGTCACGGCATAGATACAGGATTCGTCGAGCTGCGCTACCGCCAGTGCATGGCTATGGAGCGCGCCGGGGCGAAGCTGGAAGAAATAGACCGGGAGTTCGGGGAGTTTTTCGGGAGGAGCTATGGAGGCCAGGTAGACGAATACCTGACGGAAGACGCCGATATCGTAATAGTGGCCTCCGGCGGTGCCGCCGGGACGGTACATGCAACCGTCGACGCCAGGAGGGTGGAGGGGATAAAGGTGGGGCTGGTCAAACTGAGATTATACCGTCCCTTCCCCCGACAGCGGCTGGTGGAAGCCCTCAGGGGGAAAAAGGCGATAGGGGTAATCGACCGCAGCGTGGGGTTCGGCTGGGATTGCGGCCCGATGTGCATGGAAGTAAAGGCGCTTACGCCGAAAATCGGTGTTGTGCCTGTCTTAAGCTATATCGACGGGCTAGCCAATTTGGATATAACCGTACCGCATATAGAGAGGATAATAGAAGAAGTCCAGGACGCTTCACAGGGCAAACCGTATCAGGAAGTGACCTGGATACCTTTGGAATAAGAGGTGAAAGATGGCTGAAATAAAGAAGAGTAAATCGAAAGTATTTGATTACTTCGTCGAAAAAGAGGAGCAGTTCGCCGGGGGGATTGCCTGGTGCGGCGGCTGCACCCTGGAGCTGACCGCCAGGTTTATACCCAAGGTACTGGGAAAAGACATCGTACTCGTCGGTTGTCCCAGCTGCTCGGCCACCGTTTTATTCGGGCAGAACACGGAGGCATGGCACCGCCTGTCATACGTTAGCTGCCTGATGACGGGCGTCGCCTCTACGGCCACGGGTATTTCCCGGTACTATCGAAAGACAGGCAGGGATGTGACGGTGGTGTGCTTCACCGGCGACGGATGCTCGGCGGACGTTGGTTTTCAGCCTCTCAGCGGCGCCGCGGAGAGAAACGAACATATTATCTATATCACCTATGACAACGAAGGCTATATGAATACCGGCTACCAGAGGAGCAGCACCACTCCCCTGGGGGCCTCCACCAGCACCACGCCTGTGGGGGCTGTCGGCAGGGGAAAGCCGACCCCGGCCAAGAATATACCTCTCCTCATGGCTATGCACGGCGCGGCTTACGTGGCCACCGCCACCCTGAGCCACCTCGAGGACTTCGCGAAGAAGCTACAGAAAGCCAGAGAAAAGAAGGACGAGGGATTCGTGTATTTACATGTGTTCGCCCCGTGTGTTATGGGCTGGCGAATAGAATCCAACCTGTCCATCGAGGTTTGCCGCACGGCCGTCAGGACCAACTACTTTCCGCTGTGGGAGGCGGAAGATGGCAGGTTCAAACTCACCCATGAAGTAGCCAATCCCAGGCCGATTCAGGAGTTTACGAAAATGGTGCGTAAGTTCTCACATCTGAAAGAAAAAGATTTGGACGACTTTCAGCAGATGGTAGACAAGAGGTACGCCCTCATCAAGGGGCTGAGCGATATGGGGAAGTGATGCCAGAGAAGTTAAAAGCTCTCTTCTCTTTCCCCAACCTTTAATATGATATAATCAGAAAACACATCAGCAGAAAGGAATATAAAAATGGGAAAATACGATAAATATATCTGCACCACGCTGCAAAAAAGGCATATGCTCCCCGGCCCCACCCCGGAAGATAGAGACCAGCTGGCGGCCGAGGGCCGGCGTATCAGTATGGAGCACGTCCTCTGGATCGACGACGAGGTTATCCCCGGAGCTTATTACGGAGAGACCACCTGGATATGGCCGCAGTCCTACCCCAACCAGATTACCTGGGAAGAACTGGCCAAGCGGGGTTCGGCTCTCCCGCCGATGTTCCCCCATGTCCATGACTTCCCGGAGCTGCTTTCGTGGTGGGGCACCGACCCGGACCACCCGGAGAATACCGGCGCGATGGGGATGTTGATGGAGGACGAGGAAATACCGCTGGATAAGAGCTGGGTAGCCTATATCCCGGCCAACGTGCAGCACATGCCCACTAGGGGTTCGGGCAGCAAACCATCGAGCATACCGGTCTGCCACTGGACGTCAGGCCCCGGCGGCGTTTATACCAGAGAAGAAGATAGCGAAGCACGTGAAGAGATTCAGAAGAAAGCCGAACCCCTAAAAAGCGGTGAAAGCTACGCCAGGTACATCATCACCGGTTACAAGGAGGGCATCAAATGGCCTTCCTA
>CAYYVO010000178.1:0-4936 GCA_964475175.1 uncultured Dehalococcoidaceae bacterium
GCTTAACCATATCCGAGCAGATAATAATCGGTAAGGTCAGGGATGCCTACCGTACATTGAAGCCGATGATGTGCACGGCCTGCCGGGGCTGTATGCCGTGTCCTGTTGGAATCGATGTCCCGCGCATCTTCGAGCTTTACAACGACGCTTTAATGTATAAGGATGTAGAAACGGGACGTTATCTCTATAAATACGAAGGACATGATATTAATGGCTGTACCGAATGCGGATCCTGCGCGGCTGCCTGTGGTTTTAAACTACCCATTATGGAATGGCTGAAAAAGGCGCGAGAGTTGCTAGATTGACATAATCGCCAGCGACATTGATTAGCTTTTTCAAGGTATTAGACAACCAAAAGTATATGATATAATTAACAGGTTTTCAGCCGCTTTTCAGTGATAAACCAAATCATTTAAGGAGGGATCTGACCATGAAAGCCGCATTTATCGTTGCCCCCAAAACGTTCGAAATTAGAGAAATAGATATGCCGAAAATCGGCGATGACGAGATGCTGGTGAAAATAGAAGCCTGCGGGGTCTGCTCCAGCGATATGCCGGGATATGTGGACTCCCAGAGCGAGGAAATGAAGAAGCGCAATCCCTTCCCCCGGCGGGCGGGGCATGAGCCTGCCGGCACGGTGGTGGAGATGGGTAAAAATATTAAAGGCTTTAAGGAAGGCGACCGCATTACCGGCTTCTGGCCTGCCGACTGCTACGCCGAGTACACTACCTGCGAACCGACCGGTTATTCGGTCAACCGTGGGCACCCATGCGTTGTCGAGAAAATCCCCGACGGTATTCCGTTTGAGTACGCCCTCGGTGAACCGATGATGAGCATCGTGTCTATAACACGCACGGCCACGCCGGAGTTCGGCGACTACGTTTTCCAGGTGGGTTGCGGCTTCATGGGGCTGGGAATCATCGCTGGGGTGGCGCACCCTAAAATCAGGGAGTACATCGTCGCCGACCTTGATGACGGCCGACTCAAGCTGGCTAAAGAACTGGGGGCTACCATCACCTTCAACCCCGCTAAAGTGGATGTTGTTGCCGAAGTGATGAAGATAACCGGCGGCCGGGGCGTGGATGTGGCTATCGAGGTCGTCGGACATCCGCCGGGCATTAAGATGGTCGGCGAAGTTCTCAAGAGAAACCGGGGTAAAATCATCGCAGTCGGCTGGCACCAGACGCCGGATACTTATGAGCTGTTCAGCTGGATAAAGTGCCCCATCATCTACAGCCCGCAGGGCATCGGAATGTCCACGGACTATCAAAGCGAATTGGTTCGCGCCATGTGGGCGGTGAAAAACGGCACCTTCCCCATGAATAAACTGGTCACGCACAAGTATAAACTGGAAGACATCGGCAAAGCTTTTGAGGACAACCTCAACCGGACGCCGGGCTATATCAAGGGCGTGGTGATGCCCTGGTTATAAAAATGTCATTACAAGGGCGACTTGCCCGAAGCAATCCGCCACCGGAAAGAAACGGATTGCTTCGCTTCGCTCGCAATGACATAGGGGGTTATAAAAAGGGTTTAGCTGTTCAAGATATAGGGGAGTTAAAGAGGGGCGCAGCCCCTCTTTTAGACAAAATCCCCCTCTCCTTCATATTGCCTCACAAGGAGAGGGGGACACAGGGGGTGAGGTAAACCAATATCGAAAAAAGTATCCTTCGATTAGTGGGTAAAATATAAGCTTCAAACAAACGCACATTTTTGGATAAAAAACAAAGGAGGGAATTATGAAACTAGGAAGATTTATCGTCGATACGCATGTCCACTCCCAGCGCCATGCCGCCGGGAAAGCCTTGAAAGGTTCTAAGGACTTCGATAAACTCGGCCAGGTCATGGGTCAGATGGAAGCGTACGACAACTCGCCGCGTCTCCTCTACGACATGGACTGCTACGGAGTCGATATGTGCATCATCGAGCCGGCCTTCGGCATGACCAATCCCAACAACGTCGACCAGGTCAAGAGATATCCGGACAAGTTTGCTGCCTGTTGCTGGCCTAAAGAGTACCAGGACAGCTGTGCCGCCGGCGAGAAGGAATGGAGCATTAAAGGCTTCTGCGATGCCCTGGACGGCCTGCTCAAGACCGGCAATTACGTTGGAATCGGTGAGATGGTGCTGATACCCATGCGCAAACCTAAACCCGGTCAGCCTCCCCGGTTCCAGACCGAGGAAGAAATCATCACAAACTGCTTGAAAGTCATGGAGGTCTGCCGCGCCCACAAGGTGCCGATGCGCTACCATACCGGCACCCCCGGCGGCTACGCAATAGCCTATCACGGCGCCCAGTTCACCTATAATCCTCTCTGGGTGCATACCTTAGCGGTAGCCATGCCCGATGTGCCTATTATTCTGGAGCATGCCGGCATCGAGGGAGGCTGGTGGGAATGGTTCTACGAGTGCTGCCTGCATGTGGCCGCCAGCCACAAGAATATCTACCTGGAGACGGGACGGTGGTGGACGGAACTTTACTACAAAGCACTGCAAGACCCTTCCGTAGGAGCGGATAAGCTGATATGGGGCACGGACTGGGGCGCCAGTCTGCCGGTATACTCACAGCTGAACCGGTATCCGCCGGGATACACGCGGCAGGACCTCAAGCAGGGCATCCCGCGGCACCAGGTGGACATCTGGGGGTGGAGCCTGAAGCAGATACAGCGACTCGACATCAACCAGGACGATATGAACCTGATGCTTGGCGGCAACGCCGTGAGGCTTTATAACCTGAGGACGCCGGGCGGACTTACCCGCATGTTCAAGTTCGTTGAGGAGCCGACGGTGTCGCAGCCCCCCACTCGCTCTTCCACCTAAAAATAAGTGTAATTCTTAAAAAATAAATGTCATTCTGAGCGAAGTCTGGAATCCAGGGAGAGGAGAAAAGGGGGTGTCGTTGCGAGGGCGAAGCCCGAAGCAGTCCGCCTTCCAAGAAACGGATTGCTTCGCCTCTCTGTCGAGGGACTCGCAATGACATAAGGGGACGAGGAAGGAGAATGGACAACAGCAATAATACCCGCTCATGGTGAGCCTGTCGAACCATGAGGTTTCACCCTTCGACGAGCTCAGGGTGAGTGTTAAACAGAAGACATTGATGACGGTGAAGCAACAGAAGGAGGGAATTATGAAATTGGGGAGATTTATCGTCGATACCCACGTCCATTCACAGAGGCATGCCGCCGGAAAGGCTTTGAAAGGCTCGACCGACTTCAAAGACCTCGGCCATGCCATGCACCAGATAGAGGCCTATGACAATACGCCGCGTCTTATCTATGATATGGACTGCTACGGTGTAGATATGTGTGTCATTGAGCCGGCCTTCGGTATGACCAATAAGACCAACGTGGAACAGTGTGAGAAACACCCGGAAAGGTTCGTCGCCAACTGCTCAGCCAAGGAATACAACGACCGCTGCGCCGCCGGTGAGGAAGAGTGGACTATCGATGGCGCTATCGCTGAGCTGGCCAGGCTGCTCGATACCGGTAAATACGTTGGCGTCGGGGAAGGAATGCCGATTACCGGCGGCGGCATGGGTGGGGCCAACTTCACCGACGAAGAGACTATTATCAAGAACGCCCTGAAGATGATGGACCTGGGGCGGCAGTACCACATACCCATCCGTTATCATGCCGGTACCCCGGGCGGCTATGCTATCTCTTATCACGGCTTCCCCTCCACCTATAATCCCCTCTGGGCGCATACGCTGGCCGTTGCCTACCCGGACGTTCCCCTCATCCTGGAACATGCCGGAATCGAGGGTGGCTGGTGGGAATGGTTCTATGAGCAGGCGCTGCACGTGGCCGCCAGCCATAAAAATATCTACCTGGAGACTGGCCGCTGGTGGACGGAACTGTATTACAAGGCCATGAACGACCCCTCCGTCGGTGCGGAAAAGCTGATATGGGGCACGGACTGGGGCGCCAGTCTGCCGGTATACTCACAGCTGAACCGGTATCCGCCGGGATACACGCGGCAGGACCTCAAGCAGGGCATCCCGCGGCACCAGGTGGACATCTGGGGGTGGAGCCTGAAGCAGATACAGCGACTCGACATCAACCAGGACGATATGAACCTGATGCTTGGCGGCAACGCCGTGAGGCTTTATAACCTGAGGACGCCGGGCGGACTTACCCGCATGTTCAAGTTCGTGGACCAGGACCAGCCGGCGCCGCCGAAGAAGTAGAAAAGTAATCCGACGTTATTGCCAACGAAGTGAAGCAATCCGTTTCTTTTCGGTGGCGGATTGCTTCGGGTTTTCACCCTCGCAATGACAATAAGAACCTCTAGTCGTCGGCCTGGTGGTGACGGCGCTTGCCGCCCACCCATATCCGGTTGGGGTCTACCTTTTCACGGAGGATTTGTATCTCCTCGTCAGTGGGAGGGGTGGTATCCTTGAGGTCGGGAGATACTTTGATATCCCAGCCTATCTCTGCCTTTACCTGGTCAAGTGTTACCCCCACGCCGCTGTGGATTGACTTCAGCACCATTTCTCCACTTTCAAACTCATAGCAGGCCAGGTCGGTAATCACCATGTAAGGGCCGGTATCCGGCCGAAGTCCTGCTGCTTCCCGCTGTCCCGGTTTGCCATCCAGATAGCCGGGGCAGGTAACGAAGTCCACCTTTTCAGGGAACCTGCGCTTACTCTGCCGCAGCATGGTGATGGAGCGCTGGCAGAAGCTCATAACGTCGTTGGCGCCGCCGCTGCCGGCCCAGCGGTGCAACGGTTTACGGTAGTCACCGACGCACGTATCGTTGACATTACCGTACCTGTCCACCTGACCGGCGCCGATAAAGCCGGTACTGATATGCCCCGCCTGTCCCAGGCAGCTTATATAGAACAGGCCGGTCAACTGGTCGGAGAGTGTCTGCGAGCCGAGGGTATCCGTAGCGGCCGGCAGCTCGAAGGGTGAGGTCCTGACGATGCCGTTTTCGAT
>CAYYVO010000179.1:0-4927 GCA_964475175.1 uncultured Dehalococcoidaceae bacterium
CGAGTAGGCCGTATTCTGTGGCCTGGTCGAGGGCTATTTTTGTGCGCTCCACGGCCAGGGGATATTCGTTGCGTACATATATATATCCCTGGTTGGCGCCGATAGCGTAGGCGCCGATAATCATGCCTTCGATTACGCTGTGGGGATTTCCTTCGAGGATACTCCTGTCCTGGTAAGCACCGGGGTCACCCTCGTCGGCGTTGCAGAGTACGTATTTGACCGGGTTTTTCGCATTGAGGCAGGACTGCCACTTCCTTCCGGTAGGGAATCCCCCGCCGCCCCTGCCGCGTAGACCGGACTCCGTTATTTCACTTACAATCTTGTCGGGAGTCAGTTGAGAAAGGGTTTTGCTCAGTGCCGAATAACCCCCCGCTGCAAGGTACTGCTCGATGTCGGTGGGGTCAATCTCCCCGTTTGAGCCCAGAATCAGGCGGGTCTGCTTCTTATAAAACGCGACGTCCGATTCGTAAGTGACTTCCTCTTCGGTAGCCGGGTCAACATAGAGTAACCGTTTGATTATTTTATCCTGAAGCACCGTTTCGGAAACGATTTCCGGGACATCATCCGGTTGCACCCTCTGGTAGAATATTTTCTTGGGGCCGATGACTAGAAGCGGGCCCCGCTCACAGAAACCGTGACATCCGGTTTCCTTGAACTCTATTTTTGCCTGGATTTCCAGTCTTTCGATTTCTTCGGCAAAAGCCTCGACTACTGACTCGGCGCCGGCCGCGCGACAGCCGGTACCACCACATACGGATATAGTGGTAAGACCGGTATTTTTACTTTTCAGAGCAGTATTGCGGAGCTGCTCCAGCTCCTCAGCGTTTTTAAGTCGTTTATCCAGTAATTTTCTTACATGATCTACCATTTTAGTGCCTTCCTATCGCCTATTCATACTTTTTCAGGATTTTGTCCAGCTTGTCTGGAGTGACCTGGCCCTCGTATTTGCCATCGACCACCACAACCGGTCCAAGGGCGCAACAACCCAGGCAGTTGGCGGTTTCCAGGGTAAAGCGCTGGTCTTCAGTGGTTTCACCCGGTTCAATGCCGAAGTCCCTTTCCATCTTCTCCACGAGCCTGTGGCCGCCTTTTACGTGGCAGGCCGTGCCGAGACAGACGGTGATTGTGTGCCGCCCCCGGGGTTTTAAGCTAAAGGCCTGGAAAAACGTGGCTACGCTGAACACCTGGCTGAGTGGAATATCCAGCTTCTGGCTTATCCTGATAAGGACATCCTGTGGTATATAATTGAACTCTGCTTCTACATCCTGCAGCAGTGATATCAGTTGCTCTTTTTTATCAACGTAACTGTTGATCAAGTTTTCGACCTTTTCGGCGTTGCTGCCTAATATCGTTTGAATAGTGGCGAAATCCAGATTAGTGTCCACCGCTGTACCTCCTGTATTACCTTCCTATTTTCAGGATATAATCCGGAGGGTATATGCCGCATCCGTTATCACGCCCTTTTAGACGGCGGTAATCCCTCTCCTTGCTGCGTAATTACCCTCTTGATTAGCGTAAAAACACGGTTGGTAAGCAGGTGTAACGTGCCGGGTAATATTACTTATTTGTGTGAAAGTATATGCAGACTATACGTATATACAGGTACGCGATAATTTGCTATTATGATATTGGAGGATATTTGTGAGTAACATAAGCATAATCCTCGGAGAAGACCACCTTATCACTCGTCAGGGCATACGGCGCCTGCTGGAGGACGAAAAAGGTTTCAGCATAATCGGCGAGGCCAGCAATGGCGAAGAGGTAGTAAAGCTGGTAACCGAGCTTAAACCCGATGTTGTCCTCATGGATATCGCCATGCCTAAGCTTAATGGCATCGAGGCTACCAGGCAGATCAAGCTGATTAATCCGCGTACCGGGGTGCTGGTTCTCAGCGCCTATGACGATGACGAGTACGTTTTTGCGCTACTCAAGGCGGGCGCCGCAGGATATTTGTTGAAGAGCGTCAGCGGCGATGAACTGGTGCGGGCTGTAAAGGCTATACACAAGGGAGAGCCTGTCCTTGACCCCGCTATTGCCAGGAAAGTTTTAAACTATTTCAAACTGCCGGATAAAGTGCCAGGTATGGAAGAAGACACCGAGCATTTCAGTGACCGGGAGCTGGATATTATCAGGCTGGCAGCGAAAGGCCTGACAAATAAGGAAATTGCCGATAAGCTTCACCTTAGCTATCGTACCGTCGAAGGCCACATGAGAGACGTATTCAACAAGCTGGGAGTGGGCTCTCGTACCGAGGCTGTACTCCACGGCTTGCGGCGAGGCTGGTTTACACTGGAAGAACTTGCGTAATTATTAGATATGCTAGGGTATTTTAAGGATACAAGTTAGATTGATATGCCGCTAACCTCAAAAACGCTTTCAAGAATCATAGATGGCTCCGCCATTCCCTCTTTCGTTATAAATAAAGAACATCTAATTACCCACTGGAACACGGCTATTGAAGCTCTCACGGGCAGAAAGAGGGAGGAAATTATTGGTAAAAACGACCACTGGATGTCATTTTATAGCGCCAAGAGGCCATCCATGGCCGATCTTATCGTTGATGAAGCGCCTGTTGAGGAGATTGAAAAATACTATCACAACAAATTTAAAAAATCACCTTTAATCGAGGGAGCCTACGAGGCCGAAGATTATTTTCCGGAACTCGGTGGTGGGGGAAAGTGGTTACATTTTACAGCCAGTCCTATTAAGGATGACGAAGGAAAGTTACTGGGAGCCATTGAGACGCTCGTTGATGTAACCGACCGAAAGGAACTCGAAGACAATTTACGCTTTTACCTTCAACAAATAACACGGGCGCAGGAAGAGGAGCGACAGTATATAGCCCGCGAGCTACATGACGATATGGCTCAGATTCTCGGCTCTCTCTCACGGAGACTGGATAACCTTCTGAGAAGGGAACACAATTTCGGGTCGGACGAAACCTCGGCGCTGCAGGATATCCAGGGACTTCTAAATCAGGGACTGCAATCGTTAAACAGCTTTGTTCAGGATTTACGCCCTTCGCTGCTGGATGACCTGGGTTTGATTCCGGCGCTTAGGTCGCTGACACACAGGCTGGAGAAAACGGACGGAATAATGGCCAGCTTTTCTGTAGAAGGCGAAGAGCGACGTCTTAATGCCGAGATTGAATTACCTCTTTTCCGGATAATTCAAGAGGCGCTCAATAATGTCAGCAAGCACGCCCAGGCGACGGAGGTTAAGGTAGTTGCCGAATTCACCGATGGCAGGTTAAAGGTAACTGTCAGGGATAACGGGATGGGTTTCAGGCTGGTGGATAGTATGGATAACCTGCCCCGCAGCGGCAAACTGGGTCTTATGGGAATGCAGGAACGGACCTGGCTGCTGGGTGGCGCAATAGAATTCGATTCCGAGCCGGGTAAGGGCACGACCGTAATGGTCGATGTTCCGGTTTAACATAACATATTTCGAATAAAACCCATAGCCCCTTTTCGTTAAAGCCCTTCCTGTAGAAACAGAGCGGAATACACTTCTTTAGTGTCCATGTATTGTTGTCTTTAAAGTTGCTATGACGCGTTTATTGATAGAACAGAGTTGAAAGACTGCGAGGGAGAAATTATGGCGTATAGCTATTTCCGGATACAGATTAAAGATAAAAAAGTGGGCTAAGTCTTAATTCCAGGCTGTTGAAAAGGGATTTGACCGGTTTTTCAGAGCCTGGTAAAGACAATTAGCCCACTAATGTTTAACTTTATTTTATGTAATAAATATAGTAGAAGTCTTTATTTCTCCCTTCTGTACTCATTTTATAGATTAACGGTATTTATCTACCACAGGGTCTTGCACCCTGTTATATTACATACTATCAATCTCTCCGCCTGATGAATAAGATAATCAGTACTACCACGATGACTCCTGCACCTACAATACCACCAATCAGAGGCCAATTTGGTCCTTCTTCTGTTGGGACAGGTTCTTCCGGCGGAGTTGGTCCGGGTACCGGCGGAGTTGGCGTAGGTTCCGGCGGAGTTGGTCCAGGTTCCGGTGGGATTGGCTCAGGTTCCGGTGGCGCCGGTTCAACTCCAGGTTCCAGCACGGTAAAACTGCCGGTTTGTCCCTCTAAGTATACAGAATAACGACCTGCATCATCTTTGGTAACAATGAAGAAGGCGGTTTGACTGCTACCACCAGCGACAGTGACACTTGTTTCAGCTTCCTTGGAGTCGTTTATGTAGAGCGTAAGCGAATAGCTACCCTCTTTATTGCCGGAATTGGTGATTGGTATGATGATTTCTACTTCTCCGCCAGATACAACCTCAGCTGGTGATATCGACATAGTGCCAAGCTTTAAGTCAGGTAATCTGGGAGTACCGAGGATAGCATGGGTGGTGAAATGGGGGATTGTAGCCGTAATGGTATTATTCACCGTGTCAATTGTTACGGATAGTTCAACCCACGCACCTGCAGCATCATCGTAGTAAGCGAGCTTTAGTTCGTTTTCTAAAACGCCGGCCGGTAAAGTTTCGGGATCGTAGCTCCATTCTATGGTTATCGGCGGGGAGAACGTGGCTCCATCAGGCTGAAAGTCATATGGCAGCCCGATAATCACGCTTCCTTCCGGTGGATCAGGCGGATCCGTGTCTACGGTTATTGATAAGGTTTCTAGGGGATCACCGTTTTTATCAAGTGCGATTGTCCCCTTCGGGATGGTAATCTTAAGCATGCCGTCGGCAGAAGTAGCAGTGATTGTCGTCAGAATCCTGCCATCTTCATCGATACTGAAAGCGCCACCCGTACCGAAGAGATTTGTCTGTATAGTGAGTGTCCCGGCAGCGCCACCGCCGCCGCCGCCACCGCCTCCGCCGCCACCGGTGGCTGGCTGTATAAAGACAGCAGTGACTAGCTTGTCAGAATCTATGGTTCTTGTTGTATTGGCGTTAAAAACATT
>CAYYVO010000180.1:0-3132 GCA_964475175.1 uncultured Dehalococcoidaceae bacterium
CGAGTATGTCATCCAGGCTGTCGATATTCACGGGCAGGACGGTCGTTTTAACGCCGATGTAATAGCCGGGATAATGCTCCCTGAGTTCGAGCAGGCCGTTGATAGTCTTTACGGCGCGGTCGAAGGCTCCCCGTACGCCCCTGATATTATCGTGCGTCTCACCGATACCATCCAGGGAAGCAACTGTCACCAGGTCGATGCCGCTGCCCTTCATACCCTCCAGAATCCTTTGATAGTTGCCGATAATCCTCTCCGGCATAAGGCCGTTGGATGTCAGGACGATGCTTTTCAGGCGGGGCAGGCGGCTTTTCTTAAGAGTGGCTATGCCTGTCACGATTTCCGCCAGGTCTTCCCTGAGGTGTGGTTCGCCTCCGGTAAGGTCGAGTTCCACCAGCCCCGAGAACAGAGGCCGGGAAAGCAGGTCGATTATCTCGTCCCTGCCGAGTTCAAGGTTCTCGATATCCGGCAACTCTTTGGCCCGTTTCCAGATATTGCACATGATGCAGTGGGAGTTGCACCGGTTAGTCAGGGCCAGGCTGACTACCTCCGGCTTGAGCGGAACGCCCCTCAACCTTGCGCAGCGGAATTTCAGGGCGTTGCCCAGCAATGCGGCGGTCGTTTTATAGAAATCGTAAGCTTTGTCTTCTTTCATTGTCGAGCCCGTTTGAAAGTCACCATATAAGAACCGAAGTATCTCTGCCTGAGGCATCCCCAGAACACGCCGATTTGATACGCCAGGTGCTCCAGCAGGTAAAAGAACAGGAAGACCGGATAGAATAGCTCCGGCTTTTTTGTAGAGAAGTCCACGATTGAAGTATAGACGATGGCCAGCCCGCCGAACAACCAAAGGGGCGCCCAGAGAAACCCGAAGGCCAGTATCAATATAAGGTAATACCTCACCAGGTGGAAGAAAGCGAAATAGACGAAAGCGACATAGCTCCTCAACGTTGCGTAAACTGTCTGGTTGAAGGACAGCGTCATTTTATTCTTTTTTAATATCCTGGTTTTTTGCCAGAGGTCGAGGCTGAATAGCAGCGGGACAGCGATAAGGGGATACGGATTCATCAGCATTATAGCCAGCGTCAACGCCAGGAAGGACAGGCCGGCATATAACGATATGAGGAAGGTCTTGCGTTTATCGCGGCAGGCGCGGTAAAGGGTGGCCTCGGAAGTGCCGTATTCGCCCCGGCGCTTAAGCATCTTCCCCAGGTGATTGCGGTGCTTGTGGGCGACCCTCCCGAAGGGGATATAGACCAGCGTGTACCCCAGGTTCCTCAGGCGCCAGCAGAAGTCAACGTCCTCCCCCAGGTGCATCCCCGCCTTAAAACCACCTGTCTCCCGGAACGCCTCGCGGGTCACCAGCAGGTTGGCTGTCGGCACGTAGAAGCTCGACTCGTTTTTGCCTTCGAGGATGAGCCGCTCCCCTATGTTCAGGGAAGTAGCCACTTTCTCGTAACGGTCCAGAAAGCTCCGGTTATAATAGCCGTCAACATAGCCGCCAACCGCCCCGACCTCCGACGCCCGGAAGAACGGGACTATTTCCTTCAGCCACTTCTCCCCGGCCACGCAGTCGGCATCTATAAAGGCCAGTATATCGCTGTTGGCCTGCTCCGCCCCGAGGTTCCGGCAGACCGCCTGTCCCCTCGATTCCTCCTGCCGGATGACTTTGATATCGGGGGAAGTGATAATCTGCGCGGCCTCCTTTTCCGAGCCATCGTCGACCACGATTATTTCAAGTCGGTCTCGGGGGTAATCGAGTTTTTCCAGCGACTTCAGGCATTCGACCAGATGCTCCGGCTGGTCGCGCACCGGTATGATGATGGAAACGGAGGGGTATTCTTCCAGCTCCGCGATACGCTCCATTCTCAGGTATCCCCCGCCCACGAGGGCCAGCAGGGTTCTCAGCAGGTGTCCGGTATCGAGGCCGGGATTTGCCTTAACGTATTCCGAGAGTTCCCCGCCGTCGTGCAGGTGTTCGAGGAGGCGGTATAGAGGTTTATTGAGGCGGAGTAACCTGATGGGTGCGCTTGACAGAAGGAAATAGTTACCGGCATCTGCTTTCAGGGAGGTGTGGGGGGCCAGCGAAAAACCGAAATCCTTCATCAGCCCGCAGCCGGCCGGATTACCCCCTCTTCTTTCAGGAGATCGAAGAGGGCCTCGACCGTTTCTTCGGCGCTGCCTTCCAGCATCAGGCCCTTTCTTTTAGTGATGCCGCCTTCGAGGAGCTGTAAAATACGGTAGAACGCCGGCAGTGAGTTGTCCAGCGGCGGGACTTTACGGGGTCGTGGCCTGGGTTGAACGAGGCCTGCAACACGGGTGGGGTCGTTCTTGAGTTGGTTTGTAGATACACCGAGGTCGGCGGGTGAGAGCAGCGATATCTCGCTGTAACGACTATCAATGAGACTATCCAGTGAGGCATAGGGAAGCTTCCCCTGCCCCTTTACGGTAACGACCGCCGGCAAAGGACACGTCACCTTTTCCCGTTCTCCCCGGCCGATGTCTTTAATGAGGCTGAGGTTTTTCTGTTCTTCATCGAGTTCAAGGGCGACGACACCACCGACGCACGGCAACCCGAGCCAGCCGGCCATCAGTGGCCCTACCTGGCCGTTTCCGGTATCAAGGCTGGTGGCACCGGTTAAAACGAGGTCGGCACCATAGAGCTTTACCGCCCCCGTCAGCAGCTTTGCCTTCTGGTAGGATGATAATTCGTTAAAACCTTCATGCCAAATACGAATGGCATTATCTGCCCCCAGTGCCAGCCCGTTTCTCAGGTGGCCTTCTGCCCTTTCCGGTCCGATTGATATAAGAGTGATTTCGTAGGACTCCTTGTTCATCGACTTCATTCCAAGCGCTATATTTAGTGCCGCGGCGCCGTTAGGGTCCAGCCGGAGCGGTCGCCCCTCCCTGAAGACAATCCCATTTCTGAGGCCTGTGTCCAGGCTCAGGGCGGGGTCGATTACCTCTTTCAAGCAGACGATTATTTTCATAGTCTTATCGATTTGTCATTCTGGCGAAAGCCAGAATCCATCCCCTTTATACCCCCACTGGATTCCAGCCTTCGCTGGAATGATGTCTTCGGACAACCCGAGATATAACCTTCCTTTCCTACGTCAAACGGAAACAGACGCCGTA